>DAHVFK010000560.1 GCA_027317055.1 Betaproteobacteria bacterium
GGCGAAAGGCCACCCGGTCGGTCTCCCGCTCGGTCACAGCAACGACCCGAACGCGAACTGGCGCGGCCTGCTGTGGAGCTACGGCGCCTCGATTCAGGACGACCACGGCAAGAGAATCGTTCTCCATAGCAAGGAGGCGGTTGAAGCGGTCAAGTTCGGCGCCGCCCTCTACAAGGAGACGATGACCACGGACGTGCTGTCGTGGAACGATTCCAGCAACAACCAGTACATCGATTCGGGCGTCGGCTCGTATATCATCAACCCGATCTCGGCCTATCGTACGGCGCAGACACTCAACAAGAAACTGGCCGACGACATCTACGTCATCAAGCCGCCCAAAGGCCCGGCGAAGCAGATCATGGGGGCCGCTTCCGAGTTCTACGGCATCTGGAAATTCGCCAAGAACAAGGAAGCGGCGATCGAGTTCCTCAGGCACTATTCCGCGAACTGGCGCGAAGCCTTCATCGCGAGTTCCGGCTACAACAATCCGTGCTTCGCCGGGCTCGTGCCCAAGCCGATGCCGATCCTGTCGGATGATCCGACATCGACCCCGCGCGACAAGCTGGCGATCCTGCAGGACTCGGACCAGTGGTCCGCCATCCCGGGCTATCCGGGGCCGGCTTCGCCCGCGATGGACGAGATCTACTACGCGTTCATCGTTCCCGACATGATGGCGAAGGCGGCGACGGGTCAGTTGACCCCTGCAGAGTCAGTCAAGTGGGCCACCGGACAGTGCGAGGCCATCTTCAAGAAGTGGCAGCACAAGGCTTGATAGCTCGGCGCCCGGAGCGCGCGCTTGCGCGCGCTCCGGCTCATGCCGGCACGGCTGGCGTCTAGAGGGGGTTCAATGGCTGCGGTATTGACGCGGGATATCGTCAAGAAATTCGGCGACGTCAACGCTGTCGACGGCATTTCGCTGACGGTGCCGGACGGCGAGTTCATGGTATTGCTGGGGCCGTCGGGCTGCGGCAAGACGACGTATCTGCGCATCATCTGCGGGCTCGAGAAGCAGACCAGCGGCGACCTTTTGATCGGCGGCAACGTCGTCAACGATATCCCGCCGCGCGCCCGCGGCGTGGCGATGATGTTTCAGAGCTACGGTCTGTATCCGCACTTCACGGTGCGCAACAACATCGCCTTTCCGCTCAAGACGCAGAGCGTTCCCGGCGCTGAAATCGCAAAGAAGGTGGCGTGGGCCTCGCAACTGCTCGGTATCGGGCATCTGCTCGAGCGGCGGCCGCGTCAGCTCTCGGGCGGCGAACGCCAGCGCGTCGCGCTCGCGCGCGCGCTCGTGCGCGAGCCGACCGCGCTGCTGCTCGACGAGCCGCTGTCCAACCTCGACGCCAAATTGCGCGCCTCGGCGCGCCTGGAGATCAAGCAGTTCCAGCAGCGGGTCGGCATCACCACCATCTACGTGACCCACGACCAGGTCGAGGCGATGGGCATGGGCGACCGGATCGCCGTCATCGACCACGGGCAGGTGCGCCAGGTGGGATCGCCGACGGAAATCTACGACGACCCCGCCGACCGCTTCGTCGCGACCTTCGTCGGCACCCCGCCGATGAACATCGTCGCGCGCGACGGCGGCTATCTCGGCTTCCGTCCGGAGAATTTCCTGCCCAAGGAAATGATGAACGGCGAGGCCTTTGCCGAATTCAAGTTCCGCGTCGACCGCTCGGAATATCTCGGTTCCGAACGGATCGTTTACGGTGCGCTGGAAGGCTTCGATCAGAACCAGGTGATCACGGCGAAATTGCCGCCCGCGCACGTCGCCGAAGAAAGCATCCGGCCCGGCGAGTGGCATCCCTTCGCCGTGCGCAACAGCGCGCTGCGCCATTTCGACAAGGATGGCAAGCGCACGACTCGCCGATAAAACGAAACGGGTTCCCACCGATGGTCGCAGTCGCCGAATCAGTCGCCAAGCGTACTTCGCGGTTTCAGTTCATCCTGGACCGGCGCGAAGTGCTCGGCGCCGTCTTCGTCACGCCGGCGATCCTCTATGTCCTGTTGCTGGTCGGCGTGCCGTTCCTGCTTGCCGTGTATTACTCGGTCAGCGCCTACACGATCTACGACCCCTCGTGGCGCTTCGTCGGACTGGCGAATTTCGAGCAGATCGTCCAGAACCCGGTTTTCCTGCAAACGCTGCGCAATACCTTCGTCCTGACGTTTGGATCGCAGTTCCTCGGCCTCATCCTCGGCAAGTTCGGCGCGCTGCTGCTGTTGCGGCCGTTCCCCGGCCGCAAGTTCTTCAGAGCGATCATCATATTAC
>DAHVFK010000561.1 GCA_027317055.1 Betaproteobacteria bacterium
CCAGAGCACGCGGACATTCGTAAACGCGGCGCCGCATCGGCGGGCGGCGGTAGTGAGGTCAGGCATATCATGACGGGAATGGCGAACGGCATCCTGCTGACGGTTGTGCATACGGAGCGGGACAGGCGCACCCGCATCATCTCCGCACGAAAGCGACGAAGCATGAGCCACGGGAATACCATCAGGGCCAGACGGCGGAGTGACGGAACCCTCGTCCAAGTGCTGCCGGACGGCACGACCACGCCGCTTGAGGACAAGACGGACTGGCGGCGGCTGCGCGAGATGAGCGATGCGGAGGTTCACGTCGCGGCATTGAGCGATCCCGACGCGCAGCCGCTGACGGAGGCCGATATGGGCCGGATGCGCCGGGTGCCGCGCGTGAAGACGCTGCGCCGCGCGCTCAGGCTGGCGCTGGAGGAATTCGCGGCGCGGTATCAGATTCCGCTCGGCACGCTGCGCGATTGGGAGCAGGCTCGGGCCGAGCCGGACCAGCCGGCACGCGCTTACTTGCGGGCAATCGCGGGCGATCCATCTCAGGGACGGTGACATCACCTGTTTTGCTTTAACAGGATGCGGAAAAAGGGCTTCCCCGAACCGGGTTCGATTTGATTCTCTGTCACGGTCATGAGGGCATTGGTGGCCGGGGATGCGTGGATCGGATCGTCAGACTGACAAGCTGTTCAGCTACGCGAGCCCGGAGAGCCTTGTGCCGCAGGACCATCCGTTGCGGGCGATCCGCCTGCTGGTGAATGCGGCGTTGGACCGGCTGTGGCCGGCATTCGCGGCGATCTACGCGGACACCGGCCGGCCCTCGATCCCGCCGGAGAAGCTGCTGCGGGCGCTGTTGCTGCAAGCCTTGTTCACCGTCCGCTCGGAACGGCAGCTGATGCAGCAGCTCACCTACAATATGCTGTTTCGCTGGTTCGTCGGGTTGGCGATGGACGCGCCGGTCTGGGACGTGACGGTGTTCACCAAGAACCGCGATCGCCTGCTGGAAGGAGATATCGCACGCGGTTTCCTGGCCGCGATCCTGGCCGATCCGCAGGTCGCGCCGCTGCTGTCGGCCGAGCATTTCTCAGTCGACGGAACGTTGATCGAGGCATGGGCGTCGATGAAGAGTTTTCGTCCGAAGGACGGCGGCGGCGAGCCGCCGGCGCCGGGTCGCAATGGCGAGCGCGACTTTCACGGCGAGAAGCGCAGCAACGATACGCACGCCTCGACCACCGATCCGGACGCCAGGCTGTTCCGCAAGGCGGCCGGGCAGGCCTCCAAGCTGTGCCACATGGGACATGTCCTGATGGAAAACCGCAATGGCCTGGTGGTGGATGCGATAACCACGATCGCTACCGGGACGGCGGAGCGCGAAGCGGCCATCGCGATGGTCGGCGATCTGCCCGACGGCGAGCGCATCACGCTAGGTGGGGACAAGGCCTACGACACCCGCGACTTCGTCGCCGAGATGCGTCGCCTGGGCGTGACACCGCACGTCTCGCAGAACACGAAAGGGCGCCGCTCCGCCATCGATGGCCGTACTACGCGCCATGCCGGCCACGCGACCAGCGTGCGTATCCGCAAGCGCATCGAGGAGGTGTTCGGCTGGATGAAGACAATCGGCGGTCTGCGCAAGACCCGTCATCGCGGCACCCCTCGCGTCGGCTGGATGTTCACCTTCGTGGCGACCGCCTACAACCTGGTGCGTATCCCGAAGCTGCTTGCTGGCGCGGCGTAGTCATGCCCGGACTCTGTCCCAAGTCATGATTTTCATCCGTCAGCACGGCAGAAATCGGCAAAACCCTCGTGCGTAACGCGCCTGGGCTCCGAAAGGCCGCTCCACAACCCGCAAGTCACGCGATTTTCCGCAACCTGTTAAGCGGCCTCTTGAGAGCGATCTTCCCGAGCAAATCGAGGTCCGAGTTCGTCGCGAACGGCGACGGCGCTGGACGCCCGCGGAGAAGCTGCGGATCGTGCAGGAGGCGTTCGCGCCGGGCGCGATCGCCAAGCGGGTGGCGGACCGGCATGAGATCAGCACGGGATTGCTGTTCACTTGGCGGCGCCAGGCGATGGCGAGCGCGGGGTTGAACTTCTTGCCGGTGCAGGTGAGCCCGGATTCCGCGAGGGTGCCCGCGGCGCAGCCTCGTCCGGCGTCGGGCCCGGACGGTGTGATCGAGATCGACATGCCGAGCGGTGCACGGGTTCGGGTCGGCCACGGAGTCGATCTGAAAGTCCTCCGTGGCGTGCTGGCTGCGCTGGACGGGCATTGATGC
>DAHVFK010000562.1 GCA_027317055.1 Betaproteobacteria bacterium
GTTCCACAGCAGGATCAGGGCCACGATCCCGGCCGCCGGGATGCCGAGAAAGGCCAGCCAACGGAGCACACGCCGCCGTGCCATCGCACGATTACGCGATCGGGGGGCGGGGGTTTCGGCGGGATCGCTCATCCGGTCATACCAGGCGCCGAGTGTTGACCCTTGTATCTCCAAATTGTGCCAAGAAGGGGTGGGCCGGCGCGGTAAGCGGCCGCGCCGGCCCCGGGGGCGGGAGCCCGTTCGGCCCTGGGTCCTTGCAGACCGTGGGAGAGCAAGGTGCCCCGTCCCCGTCTTCATCATCCCGCACAGTTGCAAGGTCACCCAGACCGGATTGCAAGGAAGGGACATGGAAGATGGCACAGAGAGTAATCCATGCCGGCATCGACGTCAGCAAGGAATGGCTTGATGTCGCGTTGTCGCCGACCCGCGAGACGCTGCGCGTGCGGCGCGACCCCGCCGGGCTGGCGGAGCTGGCCGGCTGGCCGAGCGCCCATGCGGTGGAACGGGTCGGGCTGGAAGCCAGCGGCGGATACGAACGCCAGGTCATCGATAGCTTGACCGCGCAAGGGTTCACGGTGGATTTGCTCAATCCGCTGCGGGTGCGTCGCTTCGCCGAGGCGAAGGGGCGGCTGGCGAAAAACGACCGCGCCGACGCGCTCACGATCGCGCAGTTCATGGCCGTGATGGCGGAGGCGCCGCGGCCGGGCCGGCGCGCCGATCTCGACCCGCTGGTCGAGCATCTGACGGTTCGCCGCCGGTTGTGCGACTGGATGGCCGATTGCGACAACCAGCTCGAGCACCTGCGCGATCCGCGGTTGCGCCGCAGGCTCGCCCTGCTGCGGGCCGGCTTCGCCCGCCAATTGGCGGCGCTGGACGGCAAACTCGCAGCCTTGGTGGCCGCCCACGCTGACTGGCAGGAGCTCAGCCGGCGGCTGCAGAGCGTGCCGGGCGTCGGCCCGGTGCTGGCGCACACCCTGATCGGGCTGTTGCCCGAACTCGGCCGGCTGTCGCGGCGCGCCATCGCCAGCCTGGTCGGGCTGGCGCCGTTCGATGACAGCAGCGGCAAGCGCCGCGGCGAACGCCACATCAAGGCCGGCCGCGCCGGGGTCCGCGCGGTGCTGTACATGGCCACGCTGGTGGCCAAGCGTCACAACCCGGCGATCGCCGCCTTCGCCGACCGGCTGGCCGGCAAGAAACCCAAGAAGGTCATCGTCGTGGCCTGCATGCGCAAGCTGCTGGTCATGCTCAACGCCATGCTCCGTGACGGTCATGACTGGAACCCCCAAATCGCCTGAAACACCCCCGTTCCTTGGTTCGATCAACAGCGGCCGTTCCTTCGTCCCGACCTGCCACCGGCAGGCCGGCGCGCGCAGGCGCGGTCAATGATGGCCGCAGGCCACCGCCGAAGGCGGCGCGAAGCGTCATTGACGGCGCCGAGCACGCCGGCATGCCGGTGGCAGGTCGGGAGCACAGTCGCGAAACGAACAAGACAGTTGCTCTCCCCCCGCCAGCGCGGGCGGAGAGGGAGACTGGCCGTCACCTACGAATCATGGCGCCTCAAGCGATCGCCCCGCCCCGCCCGTGCGGCAGATTGCACCGCGGCCGGATGGCGCGCCAGCCGGGCCGGCGCTCTGGCACCCTCCACCGATCTCCTGTAGCGAGGGATGCGATGCCGATGCGATTGCTGACCATGGCGCAGGCGCTGGTGCGGGCGCTGGCGGCGCAGCGCACCGAATGCGCGGGCGAGATCGTGCCGCTGTTCGGCGGCGTGTGGGCGATCTTCGGCCACGGCAACGTCGCCGGGCTGGGGGAGGCGCTGGCGGAGCGGCCCGGGTACCTGCCGACCTTCCGCGCCCACAACGAGCAGGGGATGGCGCACGCCGCGATCGCCTATGCCAAGGCCAGCCGGCGCCGGCGCATGATGGCCTGCACGACCTCGATCGGGCCGGGGGCGACGAATTTGGTAACCGCCGCCGCGGTCGCGCACGTCAATCGCCTGCCGGTGCTGCTGCTGCCGGGCGATGTGTTCGCGAGCCGGCGTCCCGACCCGGTGCTGCAGCAAATCGAGGATTTTGGCGACGCAACCGTCACCGCCAATGACTGTCTCCGCCCGGTGTCGCGCTATTTCGACCGCCTCACGCGGCCCGAGCAGCTCATCCCGGCGCTGGAGCGCGCTTTCGCGACCCTGACCGATCCGGCGGCGTGCGGGCCGGTGACGCTGGCGCTGTGCCAGGACGTGCAGGCCGAGGCCTT
>DAHVFK010000563.1 GCA_027317055.1 Betaproteobacteria bacterium
GGTACATGCCGACGATCTCGGAATGGGCGTGCTGCGAGATCTGCCGCAGCAGGGTGTGGCGGTAGGCCTCGGGCATCCAGTCGCGCGGCTCGATCTTCGCGTCGGCGTCGACCCTGGCCTGGAAGCGCTGCTCCTCGGGCGAATCGCCGGCGAGCTGCAACTGTCCGGGCAAGTCCATCGATTGGGTATACATTGCGCCCTCCTCGCAGAAATGATACAGTTTTATTGCTTAACGTCAACTTTTCTGTATCATTTCCGCATGCCCGCCGCCGACCGCCGCAGCACGCCTCCGCGCGCAGTCCCGCTCATCGTCACGGTGTTCGGCGACGCCGTGCTGCCGCACGGCGGGCGGGTCTGGCTCGGCTCGCTGATCCGGCTGCTCGCCCCGCTCGGCGCGTCGGAGCGTTTGGTGCGCACCGCGGTATATCGGCTTGCGCGCGAGCACTGGCTGCGCGCCGAGGCGCTCGGGCGCCGCAGCGACTACCTGCTGACCGATTTCGGGCGGCGCCAGTTCGAGGCGGCCGAGCGCCATATCTACGCTGGCGGGCACGCGAGCTGGGACGGGCGCTGGCGCATGCTGGTGATGCTGCCAGCGAAATGGAGCACGGCCGAGCGCGCGCACCTGCGCCGCAGCCTGGCCTGGCAGGGCTTCGGCCAGCTCGACGGAAATGTTTATCTGCATCCCGGCGCGCCGCTCGAGGAGTCGCTCGCCGCGCTCGACACCGAGGACTTCCCGCGCCTGCGCGAGAAGATCTTCGCGCTGACGGGCACGGGGCCCGGCGACCGGCATGCGATCGTGCGCGCGGCGTGGGACCTGGCCGAGCTGTCGCGCGCCTACGGCGCCTTCGTGCGCCGCTACCGGCCGCTCGCGCCCGCCGCGTCGGCCGGTCTCGAGCCCGAGCGCGCGTTCGTGGTGCGCACGCTGCTGATCCACGAGTACCGGCGCCTGCTGCTGCGCGATCCGGGGCTGCCCGGCGAGCTGCTGCCCGCGAACTGGCAGGGAAGCAAGGCGCGCGCGCTCTGCGCGCGCCTGTATCGCGCGCTGGCCGCGCCCTCGCAGGCGCATCTGCGGGCCGTGTTGCGCACCGCGGAGGGCACGCGACCCGCGCTTTCGCGCGGCTTTGCGCGTCGCTTCAGCGCCCCCTAGCGCGAAGCGTTAGACTCGGGCTACGACCGCTCGACAGCGAAGGGGGTTCGATTGGCTAGACAAAACTACCAGTTCGAGAAGCGACAGCGCGACCTGGCGAAGAAGAAGAAGCAGGAGGAAAAGCGCCTGCGCAAGCAGCAGCAGAAGGCGGCCGTGGCCGAGGACGCGCCCGCCGCGCCGGAAACACCGCCCGGTCCGTCCGATCCGTCCAGCGACGAGGGCAATCCCGCATAGGCGTTGCGGGGGCTAGCGCCCCTTCAGCAGCGCCTCGATCGTTTCCTGCACCGCCAGGGCCTCGGCGAAGCCCGGCAGACCTTGCGGCCGGCCTTCCACCATCGCCACCACCTGATCCAGCTGCGCGGCCTGCCCCATAGCGCGGTTCTCCTGCGGGCTGCGCTCGGCAACCCAGTCGCCGCCCTCCTGCCGCCGCCGCAGGCCGAACCAGTCATGTATCTCCACCGTGCCCCGGCTGCCGACCAGGGTCATGCGGTTGAAATCCGGATGGCCGCCGCCGACGCGTCCCTCGATCGCGACCGGGACCCCGCCCGCGCTGAGCCGCGCCTTGAGCGCGCGCTCCGCGCTGACGCCGTCGGGCGGATACTCCGGCTGCGAATGCTCGAGCGTCGCCGGCCCCAACGCGCGTTGCAGCACGAACACGAAGTGCGACAGCACTTCGCGCGTGAATCCGCCCTCGGCGCGCTCGGCGAGCCAGCGCCCCGCCGCCGCCTGCCAGGCGCGCGGCCATTGGTCGAACGCGACCTCGATCTCGACCGCGCGCGGCGCGCCGATCGAGCCGTCCTTCACCGCGGCGGCCATCGCCGCGAGGCCGGGCGAGGAAGCGAGCGAGAAATTCACCGCCGCGCGCAGCTTCTGCTCGGCGATGCGCGCGACGCTGTGGCGCCCGGCCTCGAAGTCGAGCGTGAGCGGCTTCTCGCACAACACCGCCAGCCCGGCGTCGAACGCCTGGCCGGCGTACTCGAGATGGCTCGCCGGAGGCGAGGCCACGTACAGGCAGCGCAGCTCCGGTATGCCGATTACCTCGGCGGGGGTTTTGGCCGCGGCCAGCGGGGGGTGGCGCGCGTTTGTCGCGGCAAGCGCACCCG
>DAHVFK010000564.1 GCA_027317055.1 Betaproteobacteria bacterium
TCAGGTGCAGCGTCTCGGGCAGGCCGCCCACGTTGTGGTGCGACTTGATACTGGTGGCTTTCTTGGTCTTGGCGCCTGCCGACTCGATCACGTCGGGATAAATCGTTCCCTGCGCGAGCCACTTCGCGCCACTGATCTTGGCCGCCTCGCGCTGGAACACTTCGATGAAATGCCGGCCGATGATCCTGCGTTTCTGTTCCGGATCCGCGACGCCCTTCAGCGCGGCGAAGAATTCGTCCGCTGCGTCTATGTGAATGACCTTGGGATGCATGTGACGTGCGAACGTTTCCAGCACCTGAGTCGCCTCATTCAGGCGCAGTAGGCCGTGGTCGACGAACACGCAGGTCAGTTGGCTGCCGATCGCCTTGTGAATGAGCGCCGCGGCCACCGACGAATCGACCCCGCCGGACAGCCCCAGGATCACCTCTTCCTTGCCAACCTGGGCCCGGATCGCGGCGACCGCCTCGCCCACGTAGTCTGGCATGTTCCAGTCGCCGGCGCAGCCGCAGATGTCGAGCACGAAACGCTCGAGCATGCGCTTGCCCTGTGTGGTGTGAGTCACCTCGGGATGGAATTGCACGCCGTAGAAACGCCGGGCCTCGTCCGCCATGCCCGCGATGGGACAGGCCTCGGTCGAGGCCATCAGCTTGAATCCTCGCGGTAGCTCAACGACCTTGTCGCCGTGACTCATCCACACCTTGAGCAGCCCGTGCCCTTCGGCGTTGCGTAGATCCTCGATCCCATCCAACAGGCGCGTATGCCCCCGGGCGCGCACCTCCGCGTAGCCGAACTCGCGCACTTTGCCCGGTTCGACCTTGCCGCCCAGCTGTTGCGCCATCGTTTGCATGCCGTAACAAATACCCAGCACCGGGATGCCGAGTTCAAACGCAGTCTTCGGCGCCTGCCCGGTGAATTCCTCGTAGGCGGACATGTGGCTTCCGGAGAGAATGATTCCACTGGCGCCGAATTCGCGTATGAAGGCGTCCGAAACGTCACAGGGATGGATTTCGCAGTAGACCCTGGCTTCGCGCACCCGGCGCGCGATAAGCTGCGTGTACTGTGCGCCGAAGTCGAGAATCAGGACCTTGTCGTGCATCCCGTTCTCATTCGACGCGATAGTTCGGCGCTTCCTTGACGATCTGCACGTCGTGCACGTGCGATTCGCGCACGCCGGCCGAGGTGATCTCGACGAAGTGCGCCTTGGTTCGCAGCTCGTCCACCGTTGCGCAGCCGGTGTAGCCCATGCTCGCCCGCACACCGCCGAGGAGCTGCTGCACAACCCAGATTGCCGTGCCCTTGTAAGGCACCCGACCCTCGACCCCTTCTGGCACCAGCTTGTCGACATTCATCTCCGAGTCCTGGAAGTAGCGGTCGGCGGCGCCCTTCTGCATCGCCCCAAGCGAGCCCATGCCCCTATACGACTTGTAGGAGCGACCCTGATATAGCTCGATTTCGCCCGGCGCCTCCTCGGTGCCGGCGAAAAGTGAGCCGAGCATCACGCTGTGCGCCCCGGCGGCAAGCGCCTTTGCCACGTCCCCCGAGTAGCGCACTCCGCCGTCCGCGATCAACGGCACGTCGCTGCTCTTGAGCGCGTCCGCGACGTTCTGTATCGCCGTAATCTGCGGCACCCCTACGCCGGCGACGATGCGGGTAGTGCAGATCGAGCCGGGTCCGATTCCGACCTTGACCCCGTCTGCGCCGTGGTCGACAAGCGCCCTCGCGCCGTCTCCCGTGCCTATATTTCCGCCCACGACCTGGACAGCCGGGAATTTCTTCTTGATCCATTGGACGCGGTCGAGCACACCTTGCGCGTGCCCGTGCGCGGTGTCCACAACCAGCACGTCGGCGCCCGCCTCGATCAGTATCTCCACGCGCTCTTCGGTGCCCTCGCCCACGCCGACCGCGGCGCCTACGCGCAGCTTGCCGCTCGGATCCTTGCAGGCGTTGGGATTCTCACTCTCCTTCAGGATGTCCTTGACCGTCACCAGCCCTTTCAGGCGGAAATCCTCGTCCACCACGAGCACGCGTTCAAGCCTGTGCTTGTGCATGAGCTGCATCGCTTCCTCGCGGCTGGCGCCGTCGCGTACCGTGATGAGCTTGCGCTGCGGAGTCATGATCGACTTGATTTGCTGGTCGAGCTTCGCCTCGAAGCGCAGGTCGCGGTTGGTCACGATTCCCACTACTTTGTCGCCCTTGAGGACTGGAAAGCCCGAGATCTTGTGCTGCTGCTGAAGCGCGATCACGTCG
>DAHVFK010000565.1 GCA_027317055.1 Betaproteobacteria bacterium
TCGCGCCGGTTGATCGCGGGGCGGGCGTCTTGCGTGCCGCCGACGACCACCATCGTGCCGCCTTTGTCATACACGAGCAGCATTTCCCCTTGCAGCAGGAATACCGACTGTGCCCCGGGCCGATGGGCCGCGAGCGGGTCGGCGCCGCGCGCGGCGCGCTCGAGCGTCGCCACCGCCGCGAGCTCGTTCAGCCTGTCCGCCGAGAGCGTGTCGAGCGGCGTCAGGCGGGAGAGCTGCTCCGCTGTGACCCTGTGCAGGCGTGAGCCGGCGCTGTTCATGGGCGTCAGAACTCGAACACCTGATTGTTCTGCAGCATGCGCGGGTGGAACTCGCCCGCGCACTCCTCCACCTCCTGCATCGTCAGCTCGATCTCGCCCGGCTTGAGGTGCGTAATGTAGATCTCGGGACTGCGCTCGAGCTTGGCCAGCTCGTCGGCCAGGGTCTCGGGGCAAAGGTGTTTGGACACCGCCGCGAGCTGCCGCTCCTTGTTGGAGAACGCAGTCTCGACGATCAGATACTTCAGATTCTGGATCCGGTTGACGAGCCTCCACAGCGCGTCGTTCGGCCCCGTGTCGCCCGTGAACACCAGGCTCCCGGTGCCGCTGTCGAGATGAAAGCCGATCGCCGGCACCGTATGGTTCGCCGGCAGCGGCGTAATCTCCCGCTCGCCGATGGAAATCGTTTCGGCCAGCTCGATCTCCTGGTAGCGCATGAACGGTGCCTCGGGGCTCGGAATCTCGGCGAAATCGGGCCAGATCGCCCAGTTGAAGAGGTGGCTGCGCATGATCTCGATCGTGGCGCGCGTCGCGTAGACCGTGATGGGCCGGGCCCGCATCCCGCCCACTGTATCGACGATGAATGGAATGCTGGCGACGTGATCGAGATGCGAATGGGTGACGAAGATATGGTCCACCAGGGACAGCTCGGCGAGCGACAGGTCGCCCACGCCGGTTCCCGCGTCCAGCAGGATGTCGCTGTCGACCAGGAACGAGGTCGTGCGCAGGTGCCGCCCGCCGATGCCGCCGGAACAGCCAAGAACGCGCAGCCGCATCGCCTCGCCCCTCCTATTTCGTCGCGAACTTGGTCACGCCGTCCCAGCCGACTTCGGGCGGCTCGCGACGGTAGTGCTCGATGCGCTCGACGTAGACCTGGTATAGCTGGCACTCGGGACGCATGCGCTGCAGATTGTGCAGCGCGACTTCGGCCTGGTCCCAGTCCTGGGAACGGTAGTGCCTGAGGCACTGGTTCCACAGCCTGATCTCGTCCTGCATCGACTTGTCCACCTCGCTTTCCAGGCCGAGCGGCTCGAAGATCGCCACCGCCCCGTCCTTGCCCTTGACCCGCACCCGGTCGACCTCCCGGAAGACGATGTCCCTGATCGCCTTGCGCGTGTCCTCGCCCACGAGGACGCCGACGCCGTACTGCTTGGTGATGCCCTCCAGGCGCGATCCCAGATTAACCGGATCGCCCATGACCGTATAGGCCTTGCGCAGCTTGGAGCCCATGTCGCCCACCCGCATGCGGCCCGAGTTGACGCCGATGCCGATGTGGAACTCGGGCCAGCCCTTGGCGCGAAACTCCTGGTTGAGCGTCACGGCGCGCTGCTGCATCTGAAGGGCGGTGAGCACGCCGTTGCGGGTGTGAGCCGGGTCTTCCACCGGCGCACCCCAGAACGCCATGATCGCGTCGCCGATGTACTTGTCCAGCGTGCCGCGATTGCCGCGGATCACCAGCGACATCGAGGTGAGATAGTCGTTGATGTAGGCCGACAAGTCCTTCGCGCTCAGGCTCTCGGAGATGGTGGTGAACCCCCTCACGTCCGAGAACAGCACCGTGAGCACGTCCTCCTTGCCCTCCATGCTGTACTTCTCCGGATCCAGAGCCATCTTGTCGACCAGCTCGGGCGGCACGTACTGCCCGAACAGCTGGGTGAACTGGCGCCTGGAGCGCGACTCGACGAAATAGCCGTACGCCATGTTCATCGTGTAGAGCGCGACGATCATCAGCAGCGCGCTCGCGAGCGGCAGCACCATGTTGGCCTGCATCCAGATCGCGACGTCGAACGACGAGATGAGCGCGGCCGCGAGCAGCGTCGCGCCCGTCGCCCACAGCGCCGAGAGCATCGGGATCAGGACCGCAAGCACCACCCCGCCGAGCACCAGCAGCACGACCTCGGCGCCGAGCATGTACGGCGGCTTCTGCTTGATCTCGTGGTCGATCATGCCGGCGATCAG
>DAHVFK010000566.1 GCA_027317055.1 Betaproteobacteria bacterium
TGGAGGTGGGGAGAAAGGCGTGCGAAAGTCTCCTGCTGTTCTGCGAGTTGAGGAGCATCGCCGGTCACGAGAACGCGATCTATGCCGGAGCGAGGCACGGTGTCTACGGCATACCCGTAATCAATGAGCTGAGCCTGAGTCGGATTCAGGTCAACGGCCTTTCCATTATCCAGGCGGACGGTGAGCACCCCATCTTCTCCAATCTGCTCCACGGTAGCGAAGTCGCCGGAACGGATGTGCGTGTCCCGGTCAGATGCTGTAAAAGTGATGCGCTCGCCTACAGCAAGATCGCGTTGTTCCTCACGGTAGATCGCGCTTTGGTCCGTCTGTTTTCGCAGGAGCGCGGGATTGTAGGAAGCCTCGTTGCCATCGCTTGTCGCAATGGTAAGCGTGTTCGCATGGACATCGACAGAGAGAACGGCGGCGGCGCTGTTGTCGGCAATTCCATGCTCCGAGGGACTGCCAGCCTTATAGTGAATCTGATCGCCGGGCGCATAGTTGGCGGCAAGACGCGGATTGCCGAAGTCCTGCTCGACAAGAATGGAATGAGGTTGACTTTCCATCGCAAGGCGTCCCTGTGTCCGCATCTCGTCACGGATGAGCTGGGTTAACTCCCGGCGTTCGGCTGGATCGGGCGCGATCACGACGGCGCGATCTTCCCGCGCGGTGTATGCAAGCGCAACAGCGGCGAGGCGATGTTCCGGGCTGGCGTACTCATGGATGCGTCCCTGTTCCTGCAACTTCATTGTGCCGGTCGCGGGATCATGAGCGCGAAATGCGGCGACGGCCTGTTGCACTTCGTTCGTGGAGCTTGGTTGGCGGAAATCGACAGCGGCGGTTTTCGAGATGTCCGTGGCAAGCCGATGGCCGAGGGTCTCAGCGTCGTTGGTATACACTTGCGCATCATCGGAGGCGCGCGAGATGGCAACGTATGCCAGCCGCGTGTTAATCAGGCTGTGCGGACTGTCGGTATCGAAATGAGCAAGAACACGCCCGGCTGTGAGTCCCTGGGCGCTGTGCGAAGTCACGGCGTATCCGTGATCGTACTGCCGAAAGACAGATGGATCGAAGGTGATGGTGCGCTCGTGTTTCCCATCCATGCGCACGCTGATGGTTCCATCCTTCATCTCTGTGATGGTGCCGAGATCGCGATTGGCAACGCCAAGCTCTTTGTTCGTGGAAGTCATTTGAAGCCGGTCGCCGGTAGCAAATTCCCGCTCAGTTTCACGGTAAACATGGACACCGCGTAACCGTCGCGGGTCATAGGTGACGGTCGATCCATTCGGCAGCTCGACGGTAAGCATATTGGTGCGGCCATCGACATTGCGAACAGTGACGAAGCTGTCTCGTTCGATGCCTTCGGCCTTGCTGCCGGTGGTGTATTGAAGCACATCGCCTGTGCTGTACCGCGCCGCCCAGGTGCGGTCGGCTCCAGTCATATCGGAGCGGTGCGTCAGCGTGCGAAGGGTTTGCCCGTCTGCTGCCAAGACTCCTTTCTCAAGCAACTCGGTACGAACGGCTTCATTGATGTGCTGACGGCTGCGATTATCGGGTGAGACAACGATGGTGTTCTCCGGCTGGGCGGCATAGTCTCTCGCAATGGCTGCGATGCGTTCCTGCCGGTCGGGGATCTCGCGGATGCGTCCCTGGCTGGCGAGCATGTCGATGCCTTGCCGGGTGTTATTCTTCGCAAGCTGCTCCACCGCTTTCAGCAACTCAGGGTCTTTCTGCCTCAAAATCCGGTCAAGCTGCGAGGTCCGCATCCCGGCGTCGCGCATCTGCTCGAAGGGCTTTCCGGCATCGACGCCCTGATGCTGGCTGGAGTCGCCGATGACCAGTACGCGGTCATTCGGTTTCAGCTTATCCAGAAAAGTTCGCATCTGCCGCGTGCTGGCGAGACTCGATTCGTCCAGCATGTAAAGATGGCGTAATGTGGGGTTCGCGCTGGGATGGTTTTCTCCACGCGCAAGGAAGCTCTGGAGTGTAGTAGCGTCGATTCCAGCCTCGCGGAGCTGGGCCGAAGCGCGGGAGGTCGGAGCAAAACCCTCTACCGTATAGCCACTTCTTTCCGCGCCTTCGCGGATGGAAGCCAAGGCCGTTGTCTTCCCACTTCCTGCCCGCCCCTGCAAGCCGTGTACGCGGTCTGGAGAGTTGAGCACTTCCTCAATCACACGACGTTGCGAATCATTCAGGAAGTCACGCGACCGTGCCTGCTCTTGGGCGAGTTCC
>DAHVFK010000567.1 GCA_027317055.1 Betaproteobacteria bacterium
GGCCGGAACCGACGATGCTGACGATCACTCACAGGAACGCGAGGAGCTGGACGATACCGATATCGCCAAGCTATGCAGAGGCAAGGCGCGCCGCTTGGTCGGCCGCATGGTCAAGCAGATGGAACAGGCTGCGCGGCGTGCTGATAAGGGACCGACCGTTCTGATTCAACTGGTCGCAGTCCTGGCCATCGTGCGCGAACTGCGTCTCGTCGAACGCATGCCTCGATGGGCAAGTATCCGGGAATCACTGGTCAACCGCGACGACGAAGAATCATTGCTGAATGAAGTTCTGACGAATCTGTTCGGGCGAGGTTTCCAGCTTTACGAGGCGATCAAAGCTGTGCTCGGTGACGAGCGATTTGACGAACTGGCGCGCCTGAAGGGCTTGCTCATTTGGTTGGCGTGGGATTGCGAAATCCAGCTGGACGAGCGATTCGATATCCGCGAGGAACCCGAGGACGTGCGCCAGCGATTGGTCAATAAAGCGGCGCTGCTCGAATTCGCCCAAATGCTCAAAGGCGACGCCGTTGCCCAAGAGGAAGCCGCGAACAGCATTCTGCAGACCGTCAAGGGAGGCGCTGCCGCTGCTGCTTCGCGATGGATCGTCGGGTATTTCGGCTGGGCGGACAAGCTGTCACGGATCGCCATGCCAACTGCACCCCAAAAGGCCAAGCAGAACGCAGCGATAGCCGTCGGCGACCTTGCCGTACTCACCACCGAGAAGTCGCCAAAACTGCGCGTGGTTTCCTCGGTAACCGGACAGCAGGTGTCGTTGATCGATTTCGGCGACGTGGACGGGGAAATCGAATTTCTGAGGGATCGCGTGATCGCGATTGCGAGGTAATTCCCAACTACTTGGATAGGCAATATCTACGCTTTTCCCACTGCGGCGAGCAAGCCTCAGCCCAGTTTGGTTTCCAGCGCCCTGGCTTGATGTTCAAAATCCCGCGGGCGGCGCTTGCTGAATGTCAGCAGGTTCGCGAGCTTCCAGCGCAGTGCCGGCAAATCGGCGGCATGCGGGCATTGCAGCAAGGTCCAGTCGGGCTGCGCGCGTGAAAGACCTTTCAGGAAATGACGCTGCGCGCCGGTCAGCCGTTGCGGCAGTTCCGCGCGCAGGCGCGCGCGCGTTTCCAGCAGCGTCTCAAGGCCGACCGGATCCGCCGTCATGCCGATGAAGGTGTTTCGGTATTCATCAGCGATGTCTTTGTCGTTGCCGAACAGGACCTCATGGGTCGGCCGGTTGTGACCGGCCAGGTAGGTGACGAAGCACTCCACCGTCGCGTCGGACAAACCGCCGGCGGCGAACATCTGCGACGCATCGAACAGATCCCGCGGATGTTGCCGGTCCATCGCGGCCACGAGTTTGCTGCCGTAGAGCTCGGCCGTCGCGAGCACGGGCAGTTCGAGTTCGGCGCCGAACAGGTCAGCCGTCCTGGGCGTCAGGCCGCGCCGCTCGACCGGCAGAACGGTTCCACGGAAAACCGCATTGACTTCGATCTTCACCTGATTGTCTGCGTCCTCGATCAGAAGTTTGGTATCGCCGAGATCCCTGCTCGCGACCTTGCGGGTACGCATGCCTTTTTTTTGCGAGCCGCCCGGCGATCGCATCGATCTCGCCGGCGATGGCCGCCAGTGCCTGCTCGCGCGGGATCTGCCATGGTATGTAGACCACGTCGATATCGACCGACAGGCGCGGCATGTCGTGCACGAAAAGGTTGATGGCGGTGCCGCCCTTCATCGCGAAGATGTCGTTGGCGAACACTTCGGGGGCGGCGGCCAGCAGCAAGCGCACGGCATCGGCATAGGTCTTATCCATGCGGTTTCAGGCTCAGCAAGGTGCCGTCTTTCAGGCGGGTCATCCAGCGCTTGTCGCTGCCCACCGGCAGCTTGTACTGCTGCTGGAGGGCCGCGACATCCACCACCTTTGTCTCGCGCGCCCAGGTCAGGAAGAGGCGCACTGTCTTGACGCTGGTGCAACAGACAAGCAGGCGGCCAAGCATTTCCTTGCGCGGGTTGGAGAGGCCCTCGAACAGGTTGCGCGCTTCTTCCAGGCCCTGATGGGTGCCCACGTCGTACAGCAACTCGAGCAGCGCGCGCTCGGGCACCGACACGCGCAAGCCCTCGGTCGCGCCGGGTGGCGTAGTCAGGCTCTTTGCGGCCAGCGCCTCATCCGGCCAATCGAACAAGCGGGCCGACACGTAACGCGCGGGAAAGCG
>DAHVFK010000568.1 GCA_027317055.1 Betaproteobacteria bacterium
GACTACGCCGGACAGTCGTGACGCCGCGCGATTCCCTCGCATCACCTGATAGGTCAGGATGTTGACGCCCTTGTCGGCACGCAGATGCCAGCCTTCCCGCAGGACCTGGCGCTGGATCGATTTTGCGATATCCGGCTCGCCAGGAGCGTTTGCCGGACCGTCGCCGACTTCGCCGAAGTTCTTTGCAAATTCCCGGAAGATGCGTGGTGACACGAGCAGCATGCCCTCGTCCACGAAATGCACGAGCGCGCCGGCCTGATTGACCCGGAGAGTTCCATCGGACAGTCCTTGCTGCAGCCAGCAGATGAAGCGGCGTGCCGCATCGGGCGCTTGCGCGAACGCGGGATCGGTCGTCAGCGCTTTCTGGTGTGGCGCCGGTTGCTCTTGCTCGACATCTTCGAGGTACTCCAGCTCCTCGTCCGCAAGTGTCAATTCATTCGTAGCCACGGTCGCGGCGCCGGCATCGGCCTTCACATCGCACGGATTGGTGGGCGGCGGAACCTGCTGCACAGTTAAGGCACCTTCGCCGCGCGGCAGAAGAGCGCGCCCCCCCGATTCGGCGGCAGCTCGCAGTACCAACTCGCTTATCGCGCCAGACTGCGCCGAATTCACTCCAGAGAGGAACGCCAGAAGCTCTCGCATGAGCGCGGGGTCCGCTGCCAACCATTCCATAACCGATGACGGCACGAGCCGCTCAAGCAACTGCGCCGCATGGCTTTCGCGCACGTCCGACCTGTTTTTACCAAACCCGCAAAGCAAGGCGGCGACGAACACTGCGTAGGTCCACCGATGCGCCTGCGCTCCGATCACTTCCGGCGCAGCGCCTCGCGGCAGAATCTGGCCACGACGGTAATCGAGCGCGCGACTGGCGACGTCCAGGGCGCGTGTGAAGTGATCGTCCGGATTCCCATGCTGTTGCGATTCCGGTACCGGCGACAGTTGCACCAACGCCGCATAACCTTCGATGACAGGGCTTACGGCGCGCTCGAACACTTCCCTGGGAAACCCCATTTTGATACGCAGGAGTTGGACGACGGCATTGGTGCGCGTGCGTTCGATGAGCGCCTGGAAACCAAGTACCCGAAGTTCCACATTGGGCGCGACGACGGCCTCCTGCCTCTGCTCCTGAGATGCCTTCGCAGGGAACCGCTTGCGCAGCAGTAACGTGCCGGCGCTAGCGAGCATGCTTCCCAGGGCCGATTTTCCTCGGCGTTTCATCACCGTTGCAATCATCATCGGGTGAGTATTGCCGGTCCCATCCGGGACATCCGGCGCAATCGTGGCCTTGGCGAGGCACCGAAAACCCATTGACGCAGGGAGTGCTCTTCGTTCTCTCGCTCATGTCGCCCCGTGCGCGCAATGCCGCGCGCGAGCTGCGACCCGATTGCAAGCGAATTCGAGGCCTCATCGAGGCTCCGATTCGGACCGATGCTCGTGTTCTCCGTGATTACGATGCTCTCGAAGGTTTGCGCGATCACTGCGATGCGCGCAGACGCAAGAACGGGAGAACAGCGTGCGAAAACAGCGGAGGCGAACGTTATTGGTGCGATTGAGCGTCGCGCTTGCCCTTGCTGCCGCCCTTCCCGCGCATGCGTGCTGGGAGGATGCGGCGAATCGTTACCAGGTCAGTAGCGCCCTGCTCTACGCCATCGCGCGCACCGAATCCGGGCTCAATCCGCAAGCCATCGGCCGCAATGGCAACGGCTCGCGCGACATCGGTCTGATGCAGATCAATTCCGCCTGGCTGCCCACGCTGGCTTCCCATGGCATTGGCGAGCGCGATCTGTTCGAGCCCTGCACCAACATTCATGTCGGTGCCTGGATTCTTGCCGGCAACGTCTCGCGCCTCGGCTACACCTGGGAAGCGGTTGGCGCCTACAACGCCGCGAGCCCCGCCTTGAGGCGCTCCTATGTTGAAAAGGTGCGTCGTCACCTTCCTGCCGATGCTCCCGCGTCCCGGCCGTCCGCACGGGCTGCGACCTTGGCTGCGGCGCGATAGACCGGCTCACCTCGAACACAAATGAATTCCTGTCCCGATGAAGTCCCGTCGTTTTACCCCCACCCCCAACCACTGGAGATCCAAGAAATGAGTAAGACCCGCAGCACCGCCGTTCTTAGCACCACTGTCGCTCTCGTCCTGACGCTCGCCGCCGGCTCAGCGCTCGCCGGCACTACCGGCACCGAGTTCCAGACGATGTACACCACG
>DAHVFK010000569.1 GCA_027317055.1 Betaproteobacteria bacterium
AAGGCGCCGGTGCGCGCGGGGGACACGCTGGCCTCCGAGTGGACGGTGCTGGAGAAGCTCGACAAGCCCAAGCACCGCGGCGGGATCGTGGTGATGCGCGGCGTGTGCACCAACCAGAACGGCGACGTGG
Organism: Betaproteobacteria bacterium; assembly: GCA_027317055.1. Lineage (GTDB taxonomy): Bacteria > Pseudomonadota > Gammaproteobacteria > Burkholderiales > SG8-39 > DAHVFK01. The sequence continues at coordinate 131 of DAHVFK010000569.1, forward strand.
TGCTCGAGGCCGACGGCAAGATCCTGGTCGCCTCGCGGCCGGTGGCGCCCTAGGGCAGGAAGGCGGTGATCCAGCGCCGGTCGATGCGGTCCTTCCAGCGCCAGGCCCACTCCCCTTCGGCCGCGAACGGGCCCCAGGACGCGATCGCGTAGCGCGCGCCGCAGCTGATCAGGGCGAGCGAGACGCGCTGCGGCGAATAGCTCTCGAGCGGCCGTTCCTCGGCCGCGCGGCGCAGGTTGCGTGCCAGCACCGCGCCCTGGCGCACTGCGTACACGCCGGACTTGGGCAGCGCGGCCCCGAGCAGCGTAGCGGTGTCGCCGGCGGCAAATACTTGCGGATGCGAGATGCTGCGCAGGTGCTGGTCCACCAGCACGAAGCCGGCTGGATCGAGCGTCAGGCCGGTCTCGGCCAGCCAGGGCTGCGGCGCTGCGCCCGTGACCCACACCAGCGCGTCGAACGAGCGCCGCTCGCCGCGCGCGACCACCACCGGCCCGGGCTCGACCGCGTCGACCGCGGTCGACGGGTGTATGGCCACCGCGGCGCTCGCGAGCGCGCGCGCGACGCGCCGCCCCAGGCCCGGCGGGAAGGCCGGGCGATCGGCGTAGAGCTCGATCTCGCCCGCGCGGCCGCCCGCGATGAGCGAGCGCGTCATCGCCATCGCGAGCTCGACCCCGGCCGCGCCGCCACCCGCGACCGCGATGCGCAGGGTCTGGCTGCGCCCGCGCGCGCGAAGCCGCTCCCAGGCGGCGACGAAGGGCTCGAACGGCTTGGCCGCAAGCGCGTGCTCGGCCGCGCCGGGCACGGCGGCGAAGTTCGGCAGCGAGCCGAGGTTGAGCGAGGCCACGTCGTACTCGATCTCGCCGCCGCGCTCCAGACGCGCCATGCGCCGCAGCGGGTCGACGCTCGCGACGCGGTCGTAGACCACCGCCGCGCCCGCGCGCGCCGCGAGCTGCGCCAGGTCGATCACGCACTCGCCCAGCGCGTAATGCCCGGCGACCAGCCCGGGCAGCATGCCGGAGTAGAGATGATGGCGGTGGGGCGTGACCAGCGTGACGCGCGTGCCCTCGATCGGCGCGCCGACCAGGCTGCGCAGCACGAAGGCGTGCGCGTGGCCTCCTCCCAGCAAGAGAAGCTGTTTCACGCGCGCTTGCGCAATTCCTTGCGCTGCACCTTGCCGGTGGTGGTCATCGGCAGCGCGTCGATGAACTCGATCTCGCGCGGGTATTCGTAAGGCGCCAGGCGCGCGCGCACGTGCGCGCCGATGTCGTCCTCGAGCTCGGCCGAGGCGGCCTGCCCGGGCTGCAGCACGATGTAGGCCTTGATGATCGCGCCGCGCGCCTCGTCCGGCTTGCCGATCACCGCCGCGTTCGCCACCGCCGGGTGCTTGATCAGGCAGGACTCGATCTCGGCCGGCCCGATTCGGTAGCCGGCGCTCTTGATCACGTCGTCCGAGCGGCCCTGGTACCAGATGTAGCCGTCCTCATCCATCTTGCCCTGGTCGCCGGTCAGGCCCCAGTCGCCGACGAACTTGTCCTTGGTCGCCTGCGGGTTCTTCCAGTACTCGAGAAAGAACACCGGATCGCCCGCGCGGTGCACCGCGATTTCCCCGAGCTCCCCTCTTTTTACTTCCTGACCTTTTTCATCGATCACCGCGACCCTGTGCCCGGGATACGGGCGCCCGATCGAGCCGGGCTTGACCGGCCAGGCCGACTGGCAGTTGCCGACCACGTAGTTGATCTCGGTCTGGCCGAACATCTCATTGATGGTGACCCCGAGCTGCTCGCGCGCCCACTCGATCACGGGCGCGCCGACGCTCTCGCCCGCGCTCATGATCGAGCGCAGGTCGAGCCGGTACCTGGCGCGCGGCTCGGGCACCGTCTTCAGCATCAGCTTGAGCGCGGTCGGGAACAGGAAGGTGTTGCGCACCCCGTAGCGCTCGAGCAGATCGTAGGCACGCTCGGCGTCGAAGCGGCCGCGGTAGCCCAGGATCGGCAGGCCGAAGTACCAGCTCGGCAGTAGCGCGTCGAGCAGCCCGCCGGCCCAGGCCCAGTCCGCGGGCGACCAGAACATGTCG
>DAHVFK010000056.1 GCA_027317055.1 Betaproteobacteria bacterium
GCCCAGGCGCTCGGCGGCGCGCCTGAGCGCGGCGAGCGGGCGCGCGAGGCGTGAGGCGATCAGCGCCGCACCGAGCAGCGCGAGCGCGAGCAGCGCCGCGCCCCAGGCCAACCACTCGATGCCGAAGCGCGGCTCGAAGCGCCCGCGCGGCAGCATGACCCAGAACTGGTCGACGTCGATCGGGAAGCTGACCCAGAAGCCGTCCAGGCCGTTGCGCGCGAAAGCGAAGCGGGTCTGCCCGCCCAGCGCCTGGCGCACCCGCGCGGCGACCATGCGGAACAGCGGATCGTCCGGCAGCGGCTCGAGCTTTTCGTCCGGGGTCAGCGGGTAGACGCGGATGCCTTCGCGCTCGTTCAGCTCAATCAGCAGCTCGGGTCGCAGCGCGGGATCGGCGTTGATCAGCGCCGCGCGCGTGAGGTTGACCACGCTCACCGCCTGCTGCGCGAGCTCGCGCGACAGCGGCTCGCGCTCGTACAGGCGGTAGAGCTGGAACGCCGACAGCACCGAGACCACCAGCAGCAGCGCGATCAGCAGGAACGAGCGCGCCAGCAGCGAGTCGGGCGCGGCGATCCGGCGCAGCTTCACTTCGACTCGTCGTCCGGGACGAAGACGTAGCCGAAGCCCCACACGGTCTGGATGTGACGCGGGTGGGAGGGATCCTGCTCGATGATCTTGCGCAGGCGCGAGATCTGCACGTCGATCGAGCGGTCGAACACCTCGTACTCGCGCCCGCGCGCCAGCTCCATCAGCTTGTCGCGCGAGAGCGGGTTGCGCGGGTGCTCGACCAGCACCTTGAGCACCGAGAACTCGCCGGTGGTGAGCTGCACCGGCTTGCCGTCGCGTGCCAGCGAGCGCGTGGACAGGTTGAGCTCGAAGGGGCCGAAGCGGTGCAGCGCGCTGCCGGGCACCGGCGCGCCGGGCGGGCCGGCCGGCGCGCGCCGGCGCAGCACCGCGCTGATGCGCGCCACCAGCTCGCGCGGGTTGAACGGCTTGGGCAGGTAGTCGTCGGCGCCCATCTCGAGCCCGACGATGCGGTCGACGTCGTCGCCCTTGGCGGTCAGCATCACGATCGCGAGGCCCGGGCTGGCGGCGCGCAGGCGGCGGCAGATCGCCAGCCCGTCCTCGCCCGGCAGCATCAGGTCGAGCACCAGCAGGTCGTAGCGCTCGCGCGCGAGCATCTTGTCCATCGCCTGCGCGTCGTACACCGCGCGCACCTCGAAGCCCTGCTCGCCGAGGTAGCGCACCAGCAAGTCGCGCAGGCGCTGGTCGTCGTCCACGACGAGGATTCTTGTTTTGAGCTCAGCCATGGGTCCGAGGGTAGCGGCGCCGCTCGCGGTCACGGCAACAAGGCGTTACCGGCCGGCGGCGTAGAAACACATTGTTACAAAATTCCGGGCCGGAGGCATCCCCGCAGCGCCGGAGTTTCGTACCATCGTCGCTGTCATGACCTCCATGCGCCGGGCGACCCTCCAGCTCGTACTCGCCGCCGCGCTCGCCGCGGCGAGCGCGAGCGTCCTTGCGCAGGAGCGCGGCTGGCGCGAGCACCCGATGTCGCCGCAGGAGCGCGAGCGCCTGCGCGAGCAGGTCGATTCGGCGCGCCGCGACGTCTACCGCCAGCGGCGCGAAGAGCGCTCGCCCGCAAGGCAGCTCACCCCCGAGCAGCGCGAGCAGCTGCGGCGCGACATCCAGGACGCCAACCGCGACCTCGAGCGGCGCCGCCGGCGCTGAGCGAGGCTTACACCAAGCTGTCCAGCGCCTGGCGCAGCAGCTCCGCGACGGCGGCGTCGAGCGCCGTGCCGCGCCGCTGCGCATGCCGGTGCAGGCGCTCGACCAGCGGCGCGTCGAGCTTGAGCGCGACAGGCACCAGCCCGAGCGCCTGCTCGCGCCGGCGCCGCTCGCGCCGGCTCTCGAGTGCCGAGTCCTTGCCGTAGCGCGCCGGCGCGCCGGCCTGCTTAAGCTGGCCCGCGATGCGCGCGCCCTTGAGCCTTTCCATGTCAGTCTTTTTCATCGCTTGCCTGGCTTCCTTTCAATCCGATAAGTCTAGCGCCGCGCGCGCTCGCGCTGCAGCAGGTAAAAGCCGCTGCCGATCACGATCGCCGCGCCGAGCGCGACCGGCCAGCGCGGCACGTCGCCGAACACGACGTAGCCGAAGAGCGCCATGTACAGCACCTGCGGGTACATGAACGGCGCCAGGGTCGAGGCCGAGGCGTAGCGGTGGGCGAGGGCGAGGAAGTAGTGCCCCACGCCGCCGAACACGCCCAGCAGCAGCATGATCATCCAGTGCAGCGTGACGGGCGGCGCCACCCACACCGCAACGGCGAATGGCGCCAGTCCCACCGCCGGCACCAGCGCCGACAGGAACTGCGTCGTCTCGGGCGGGTCGTAGGCCGCAAGGCGCCGGGTCATCATGTTGAACATGGCGTAGATGAAGGCGTTGATCATCGCCAGAATCATCGCCGGGTGGAAGCCGGCGCCGAACGGGCGCACGATCACCAGCACGCCGCAGAAGCCGACCACGATCGCCACCCAGCGCCGCGCGTCCATGCGCTCGCCGAGCAGCGGCACGCTCAGCAGCGCGATGATGATCGGCACCGAGAAGAAGATCGACGAGGTCACCGTGAGCTGCAAGTACTGCAGCGCGGTGAAGTTGATCGCCGTCATCGACACCATCATGAAGCCGCGCACCAGCTGCAGCTTCATGCGCCGGCTGCGCACCAGCGCGCGGCCGCGACTCGGCAGCAGCAGCGCGGCCGACAGCAGCGCGTGCGACACGAAGCGCACCCACACGACCTCGATCACCGGCACCTCCCGGATCAGCCACTTAGCGTTGCCGTCCAGCAGCGTGAAGCAGACGTAGGTGAGCGAAACGAAGCCGATCCCGAGCAGCCGGTTGCGGGCAGTGTCTGCGTGGAGCAATTCGATTCCCGGGCGCTGTTGCAGGCGCAATTATGAACGAGTGCGCGGCAAACCTGCGTGCGCAATGACCGTTAAGCCGGCATGGAGACCCGCCTCGCCCTGCGCCCCGGGCAGCACGGCACGCGCAAGCCCCTGACCATTTGCGCTATCCCTTGGACCCACCACCCACATATCTATGCCGGCAGATGCCTCCATCCGCCTACATATCGTTGCATCCACATGTAGATGCTTCTAGCATTCTCGGCGTGCAGGCTAATCACTAGTCATACGCCATGAAACAGACCTACCGCGGCAGCTGCCACTGTGGAAAAGTGCGCTTTGAGATCGACCCTGATCTCGACCACGTGCGCGTGTGTGACTGCACGATTTGTCGTCGAAGGGGTGCGCTGATACATCGCGTGAATGAAGATGAATTGCGGTTGCTATCGCCTCTTAGGGAGCTAACAGGCTGTTGAAAAACTCCCCGAACGTCTCTCATGATGGATGGTCATAGAGGAGGCGTTTTGAGAGGGAGAACAAGAATGCGCGGAAGCGACGGGATGCAAGAGGCGCTGTTCACGATGTCGAGGCTGGAGGACTTTGTGCCCTCGGACCATCCGCTGCGCTCGATCCAGGTGCTGGTGAACGAGGCGCTCGCGCGGTTGAACGGTCTGTTCAACGAGATCTATGCCGACACCGGGCGCGCGAGCATTGCCCCCGAGAAGCTCATGCGGGCGCTCTTGCTGCAGGTGTTCTACTCGGTCAGGAGCGAGCGGCAGTTGGTCGAGCAGCTGCGCTACAACCTGCTGTTTCGGTGGTTCGTCGGGCTGGCGATCGATGATGCGGTGTGGGATCACTCGGTATTCTCGAAGAACCGGGATCGGTTGCTCGAGCACGCCGTGGTGGAGGCGTTCTTCACCGAGATCATGAGGCTTGCCGATGCCAAGGGGTTGCTGTCCAAGGAGCACTTCTCGGTCGATGGCACGCTGATCCAGGCCTGGGCGAGCCACAAGAGCTTCCGGCCCAAGGATGGAAGTGATGACCAGACGCCCTCGGGACCGGGGCGCAACGCGCAGGCCGACTGGAAGGGCAAGCCGCGCAGCAATGACACGCATGAGAGCAGCACCGACCCCGATGCACGGCTGTTCAGGAAGAGCTTCAACACGGCCTCGATTCTTTGCTACCAAGGGCACGTACTGATGGAGAACCGATCCGGGTTGGTGGTGGGGGCGGTGGTGACGCACGCCGATGGCAGGGGCGAGCGCGCGGCGGCGCTCGCGATGCTGGACACGGTGCCGGGCAAACAGCCAAAGAGCCTTGGGGCGGACAAGGCCTACGACACCCAGGACTTCGTGGCCGCGTGCCGCGACAGAAACGTCACTGCGCACGTGGCGAGTAACCACACCCGGCGCGGCGGTAGCGCGATTGACGCGCGCACGACCCGGCACATCGGGTACGCGTTGAGCCAGACGATCAGAAAACGCATCGAAGAGCACTTCGGCTGGGGCAAGACCGTGGGCCGCATTCGCCAGACCGTGTACCGGGGGTTGCGACGGGTCGATCAGCACTTCAAACTCACGATGACGGCGAGCAACATTCTGAGGATCGCTCGAATGCCGTGCGCGGCACCGCACGGAGCAGCGATATGAGCAGTCACCCGATGCAAGCTGACGCAATCGACATGCGTCGAGACGATCGATCACTCGCAAATCACGCATCGAGCGCATTCTTCCCGCCTTCGAGCCCAGTCACAATCATCGCGTGCGAGCGAAATTCAACAGCCTGTTAGAGCACAAATGGAACCCAGATGCAGAAAATCAGCGTGAGCAGTCCCAATTCCGACAAGCTCTTTTCGGGGTCAATTCCGAGGCTCTATGAGACGCATTTGGTTCCGCTGATCTTCGAACCCTACGCAGCGGATTTGGCGAACCGGCTAGCTTTGCGGACCGTTACCCGCGTGCTCGAAATTGCAGCGGGCACAGGTGTCGCGACCCGTAGCCTGGCATCCGTTCTACCCGATAGCGTCTCCATCGTCGCTACGGATCTGAATCAACCGATGTTGGACCACGCTGCTGCGATCGGAACCAAGCGGCCCGTGGACTGGCGTCAGGCGGACGCCATGCAACTGCCCTTCCGGGACGGACTGTTTGACGCCGTCGTATGCCAATTCGGAGTCATGTTCTTTCCCGAAAAGTCCAAGGCATTTTCGGAGGCGCGTCGAGTGCTCAAGTCGGGAGGCGTTTTCATTTTCAACGTCTGGGATCGAATTGAAGAAAATGAATTCGCCGACGTCGTGACGACGGCCCTCGGGTCTCTTGTTCCTAAAGACCCGCCGCGCTTTTTGGCTCGTACGCCCCATGGCTACTACGACCATCCAACCATCGAGCGAGATCTTGCCGCCGGGGGGTTTACTACGTCGCCCCAGACCAGCACGGTTGCAGCGCGCAGTTGCGCATCATCCTTCCGGGACCCAGCGGTCGCGTACTGCCAGGGAACACCATTGCGAAACGAGATCGAGGCGCGCGACGCCTCGCGGCTTGGAGAAGCAACTGAGATCGCCGCAGAAGCTATCGCCCAGAGGTTCGGGCGGGGGCCGGTAGATGGCAAGATTCAGGCACATATTTTCACTATCGAAAATTGACGCTCGCGAAATGAGTGTGTCGCGCCCCAACCCACGGTTGCAAGGCGAGGCGCCGGAAGCGGCGCGTGCTTGAAACGGAACGTTAGGTGCCCTGAGACCACATCATGCGAGGCAAGTGTCTATGCGGTAGCGTGGAGTTCGAGGTAAAGGATCCACCTCGAGGGCTCTACCAGTGTCATTGTTCCCTTTGCCGAAAGCAAAGCGGAGCAGGGTCAAATGCTGCGTTCATTGTGCGTATTGAGCAGCTTGTGTGGCTCGCAGGGCAGGAGCTGGTTTCGTCCTACATCAAGCCCACCGGGTTTCGCTCAGACTTTTGCAGGAAGTGCGGTTCGCCGGTTCCGAATCCGCTGCGCAGCACGCCGTATGTTTGGGTTCCTGTCGGGTTGCTTGAAGAGCCAACTGCTCTGTCAGTAGCAATGCACCTGTTCATCGGCTCCAAGGCTTCATGGGAACCGAGGCCAGTGTCTGGTACGTTGCACGAGGAAATGCCAGCCTTTGCCGAGCTACTAAAGCGGTTGCGCTCGTGAGCGAACGGGCGCCTAACCCCCGATCAACGCGGACGCGGTACCTCATTCGGTAAAGTGGACACCGCGAGCTAGCGCTCGAGGAGGTTTTCATGGCGATGCCGTTTTTCAGGAACGTTAATCGACATAAGGTCTGCCCGTGATCGGCGTACGGGCTCGTCTGCGGTCGCAACCCGACGGGTCTATCCTGCTCACTGCGCGCGCCGGGTCGGTGCGTGGCATGCCGGCGAGCTGAGCGACGCGCGTGCCGAGCCTTGATTTTCCCGACCCGAGGTACTTGATCGACGCGCGCGGGCTGCGCGAGCGGCGCGCGGCGGTGACGCTGCTCGACCTGCGCCCGGCGGAGGATTTCGCGCTCGGGCATATCGAGGGCGCGCGGCATCTCGACCTCTATGGCGTGAGCCTGAACGATTCATCGGAGGCCCCGCTGAGCGCCTTCCTGGCGATCTTTCGCGCCCTGTTCGGCAGCCGCGGCGTCGCGCGCGAGCGGCCGGTGGTGATCTACGACCACGAGAGCGGCGAGCGGGCCGCGCGCGCGGTCTGGCTGCTCGCGGTGCTGGGCCATCCGGACGCGAGGATTCTCGACGGCGGGACGCAGGCCTGGACCGCGGCGGGCGAGGGGCTTGTCCGCGTGAGCGAAGCGCCGCCGCCCGCCGACCCGGCTCAGGCGCCGCCGGCACCGCCGCCGTACAGGGGAACGCCGGACCTCGAGCTGCTCGCGACGCGCTTCGAAGTGCAGCGCGCGATCGGCGACCCGCAGACGGTGATTCTCGACGTCAGGCGCGAGTCCGAGTACCGCGGCAGCGAGAAGCGTGCCCGGCGCACCGGGACGATACCCGGCGCGGTGCACGTTTTTTGGCGCGAGCACCTGGACGCCAAGGGCGCGTTCCGGCCAGCCGAGGAAATCCGCGCGCTCTACGCGGCGAGAGGCGTGACGCCCGACAAGAGCGTCATCCCGCTGTGCCACGGCGGCTACCGCTCGGCCAGCACTTTCCTCGCGCTCAAGTCGCTCGGCTATCCGCGGGTGCGAAACTACGTGTCCTCGTGGGGCGAATGGGGTAACCGGGACGATACGGAGATTGTCATACCAGACCCGGTAGACTAGCGCCGAAATCAAAGGAGGCGCTCCATGCAGAGTTATGCCCGGATGGCCGCGCTCGTGCTGGCGGGTGCGGCGCTCACAGTCACGGTTTCCGGCGCGGTAGCTCAGACTAGCGCGCCCGAGGCGACGCGGTTCTATCCGTTCCTCGGCTACTGGAAGGGCAACGGCCAGTACGGCGCGCCCGGCAAGGAGCCGGCTCTGCTCGCGCTGTCGCTGTCGTGCCGCAAGGCGGTCGCGGGCTGGGCGGTTCGCTGCGACTTCGTCGGGCGCAGCGACACGATGACGTTTGTCGAAGCGGACCAGATGGGTGTGGATCGCGATACCGGCATCGGGCACTGGAACGCGATCAACAACCAGGGCGAGGCGCACGACCATATCAGCGAGTGGCCCGACGCCAACACCATGATCGCGCACTACGACTGGGAGCAGAACGGCAAGCAGATGCGGGAGAACGTCATCTTCCGCTTCACGCACGAGAAGAACATGGATTTCCGCAGCGTCGTGACCGAGAACGGGCAGGAAGTTGGAGCGTTCTTCGGCAAGTTGTCGCGCTGAGCGCCGCGCGAGACGGCGGTCGCGCTATTCGCCCAGCCAGGCGTCGGCCTCGATCTCGACCAGCATCTCGGACGAGATCAGGCGCGCCACCTGCACCAGCGTGGTCGCGGGCCGGATCGCGCCGAACACCGTGCCGTGCGCCTTGCCGACCTGCTCCCAGTGCCGGATGTCGACTACGTAGATCCGGGTGCGCACCACCTGCGACATCGTGGCCCCGGCCTTGATCAGCGCGGTCTCGATGTTGCGCAGGCACTGCACGGCCTGCGCGTAGGGATCGCTCAGCCCGACGGTCCTGCCCGAGCCGTCGGTCGCGGTGGTGCCCGAAACGTGCACGTAATCGCCCGCCTTCACCGCGCGGGAATATCCCACCACCGGCTCCCAGGGCGCGCCCGAGGAGTAGTTGGTGCGGGTCATTCCGGATTCTTGCCGCGCGAGGCCGCCTTGCCGATCGCTTCGAGCAGCGCCTCGGAGTCGGTGAAGATCGCCCACACCAGCCAAACCGCGGCGGCGAGGGTTCCGACGATGAACGTCCAGTCGATGAACGGCTTCACCTCGTGCGCCAGGAAAGGCCTGATGAACTGCATCAGCACCACGTAGGCGCTCGCGATCACGATCAAGGTCATGAGCGAGAGCGCGATGGTCGACAGGTTGACCGCGGTGCCGCCGCCTTCGCGCAGTTGGCGCGACAGGCGCAGGCCGAGAAACCAGAGTAGCGCCAGCGCACCGCCGTAGGCGATGAACTGCACCAGCGCCGCGGCGGTAAGCCGCGGCGTGCCGAGTGTGGCGCTCTTGAACAGGGCGAGATTGCCGATCGCCGCGCCGAGGATCAGCGCGACGACGATGACGAAGACGTACTTGCCGATCCAGATCCAGTTCTTGGCCATGCGCTTGCTCCCCGATGTTTGCGTCTTAAGCGGCCTTCTTCGCCTCGCCGCGGGCGGCGTTGGCGATCGCCGCGCCGACGTCCATGGTACTCGCCTTGCCCTTCATGTCCGGGGTGTGCGGGCCTTCGACAATCACGCGCTCGAATGCGCGCAGCACCGCGGCCGCGGCGTCCGGATGCCCGAGATGGTCGAGCATCAGCGCGCCCGACCAGATCGCGCCGATCGGGTTGGCGATCTTCTTGCCCGCGATGTCGGGCGCCGAGCCGTGCACCGGCTCGAAGATCGAGGGGAAGGTGCGCTCGGGGTTGATGTTGCCCGAGGGCGCGATGCCGATCGTGCCGGCGGTGGCCGGGCCGAGGTCCGAGAGGATGTCGCCGAACAGGTTGCTCGCGACGATGACGTCGAAGCGGTCGGGGTTGAGCACCGCCTGGATGCTCAAGCCGTCGACGTGGTACTGGTCGGCGCGGATGTCCGGATAGTGCTTCTTCATCTCGGCGAAGCGCTCGTCCCAGTAGGGCATGGTGATCGAGATGCCGTTCGACTTGGTGCACGAGGTGACGTGCTTCTTCCTCGTCTTGGCCAGCTCGAAGGCGTACTTCATGATGCGGTCGACGCCCTTGCGGCTGAACACCGCCTGCTGGGTCACGATCTCGCGCTCGGTGCCCTCGTAAATGCGGCCGCCGACGTTGCCGTATTCGCCCTCGGTGTTCTCGCGGATCACCATGTAGTCGATGTCGCCCGGCTTGCGGCCCGCGAGCGGGCAGGGCAGGCCCTGGAACAGGCGCACCGGGCGCAGGTTGACGTACAGGTCGAACCAGCGCCGGAAGTTGATCAGCAGGCCCCAGGCCGAGATGTGGTCGGCGACGATCGCCGGGTTGCCCACCGCGCCGAAGTAGACCGCGTCGAACTTCTGCAGGATCTGCGGCGCGTCGTCGGGGCACATCTTGCCGTGCTGCCGGTACCAGTCGCAGCTCCAGGGAAACTCCTGCCATTCGAACTCGATGCCGTACTTGGCGCCGACGGCCTCGAGCACGCGGATGCCCTCGGGGATGACCTCTCTGCCGATGCCGTCGCCGGGAATGACTGCTATGCGGTGTCGCGCCATGTTCGCCTCCGTCACGAAGGGCGAAATTCTAGCAGGCGATAGAATGGCGCCGCATGAATTTCGCCGCGATCGAGACTTCGAGCGAGTGGTGCTCGGTGGCGCTGTGGGCCGACGGCGAGATCGCCGCGCTCGAGCGCCGCGCCGGCCAGCGCCATGGCGAGCTGGTGCTGCCGATGCTCGAGCGCCTGCTCGCGCAGGGCGGCCTGTCCGCGCGCGCGCTCGACGCCGTGGCCTTCGGCGCGGGGCCGGGGGCGTTCACCGGCCTGCGCATCGCCTGCGGCCTGGCGCAGGGGCTGGCGCTGGCGCGCGGCATCCCGGTGCTGGGCGTCTCGACGCTCGAGACCGTGGCCGAAGAATCCGGCGCGCAGCGCGCGCTGGTGTGCCTCGATGCGCGCATGCGCGAAGTGTATTATTCGGCGCTTGAACGCGCGCCCGGCGGCTGGCGCGAGTCGGTCGAGGCGCAGTGCGTCGCGCCCGCGGCGGCGCCGCTGCCCCCGGGCGAGGGCTGGCTCGGCTGCGGCAGCGGCTTCGCGGCCTACGGCGAGGCGCTGCGCGCGAGGTTCGGCGGCGCGCTGGTGCGGGTGAGCGCCGAGGCGCATCCGAGCGCGGTGGCGCTGGCGCGGCTCGCCGCGCCGCGGCTGGCGGCGGGGCAGGGCGTCGACGCCGCGCTCGCGGCGCCGCGCTACCTGCGCGACAAGGTGGCGCTTACCACGCAAGAGCGCAAAGGCACGCAGGAGCGCGAAAGCAGATGAGTGCGGTTCCGAGCGAGACCCCGCAGCTGGCGCCGATGCGCGAGTCCGACCTGGCGCAGGTGGTCGCGATCGAGCGCACCATCTATACGCACCCCTGGACGCGCGGCAACTTCGCCGACGCGCTGCGCGCCGGCTACCCGTGCCGCACGCTGCGCCTGGGGCGCGAGCTGATCGGCTACTTCGTGCTGATGGTCGCCGCGGGCGAGGCGCATTTGCTCAACCTTTCGATCTGCGCCGCGCACCAGCGCCGCGGGCACGGCGGCGCGCTGCTCGGCCAGGCGCTCGCCATGGCGCGCGAGGGCCAGGCGGCGAACCTGTTCCTCGAGGTGCGCCCGAGCAACCAGGCCGCGATCGCGCTCTATGCGCAATTCGGCTTCAAGCGCATTGCGCTGCGGCGCGCCTATTACCCGGCGCATTCGGGGCGCGAGGACGCGCTCGTGTTCTCGCTCGCGCTATGAACGCGCGCCGGCTCGCGATCCTGAAGGAGATGGGCCTCGCGCCCGTGTGGCGCGTCAGGGAACGGAAGGTCGAAATTGAATCAGCAAGTGACACTTCCGACTGGAGCGCGCTCGAAGCCGAAGTTCCCGCCTGCACCGCTTGCGCGCTGCACCAGTCGCGCACCCAGACCGTGCTCGGCGTGGGCGACCGCAACGCCGACTGGCTGCTGGTGGGGGAGGCGCCGGGCGCGGAAGAAGACCGCCTCGGCGAGCCGTTCGTGGGCCAGGCAGGCAGGCTGCTCGACAACATGCTGGCCGCGATCGGGCTGGCGCGCGGCGAGAACGTCTACATCGCCAACGTGCTCAAGTGCCGCCCGCCCGGCAACCGCAACCCCGAGCCCGGGGAAGTGGCGCAGTGCACACCCTTCCTCGAGCGCCAGATCGCGCTGATCCAGCCCAAGATCATCGTCGCCATGGGACGCTTCGCGGCGCAGACCCTGCTCGGCAGCGATGCCACGATCGCCAGTCTGCGCGGCCGCGTGCACCGCTACGCCGGCGTGCCGCTGGTGGTGACCTATCATCCGGCCTATCTGCTGCGGAACCTGCCCGACAAGGCGAAGGCCTGGAGCGACCTGCTGTTCGCGTGCCGCACTCTCAACGGTTAGGAGAAGCCCCGATGCGCAAGTCCCTGCTCGCCGTTCTCGCCGTCGTCAGCGTGCTGCTGGGCGGCTGCGGCTACAACCAATTCCAGCGCCTCGACGAACAGGTCAACGCCGCCTGGTCGGAGGTGCTGAACAACTATCAGCGCCGGGCGGACCTGATCCCGAATCTGGTCGCCACGGTGCAGGGCGCGGCCAACTTCGAGAAGAGCACCTTGGTGGAGCTGACCAACGCACGCGCCGCGATCGGGCAGATCAGGGCGACGCCCGAGCTGGTGAACGACCCCGCGGCGTTCAAGACCTTCGAGGTGGCGCAGGCGCGCCTCGGCGGCGCTCTGTCCCGGCTGCTGGCCGTGTCGGAGCGCTATCCGCAGCTCACGGCTACCAAGCAGTTCGGCGCGCTGCAGGCGCAGCTCGAAGGGACCGAGAACCGGATCACGGTGGCGCGCGGGCGCTACATCAAGGCGGTGCAGCAATACAACGTGCTGGCGCGCGAATTCCCGACCAACCTGACCGCCAGGATGTTCGGCTACCACACCAAAGCCAATTTCACGGTCGAGAACGAGAAGGCGCTCGCCGAGCCGCCGAAGGTCGATTTCTCGCGTCAGGCGCCGGCAGCGAAGTGAGATGATGCGCATTCTCGCCGTGCTGCTCGCGCTCGCGGCGGGGCTGCCCGCCGCGAGCGCCGAGGTTCCGGTGCCGCCGCTCGCGGCGCGTGTGACCGACCTCACCGGCACCCTGAGCGCGCAGCAAAAGAGCGCGCTCGAGAGCCGACTCGCGGCCTTCGAGGCGAAAAAGGGAAGCCAAGTCGCGGTGCTGATCGTGCCGAGTACCAAGCCGGAGTCGATCGAGCAGTATTCGATCCGTGTCGCGCAGCGCTGGAAGCTCGGGCGCAAGGGAGTCGACGACGGCGTGCTGCTGCTGGTGGCGAAGGACGACCACGCGCTTCGCATCGAGGTCGGCTACGGCCTGGAAGGGGTGATTCCGGATGCAACCG
>DAHVFK010000570.1 GCA_027317055.1 Betaproteobacteria bacterium
GGTCTCGCCGCCGGTCGCCCGCTCGCCGGCACACGCATCGACCGGGTGTTCATCGGCTCGTGCACCAACTCGCGCCTGTCGGACCTGCGCGCCGCGGCCGAGGTGGCGCGCGGGCGCAAGGTCGCGCGCCACGTGCGGGCCTGGGTGGTGCCCGGCTCGGTCGGGGTCAAGCGCGCGGCGGAGGCCGAAGGGCTGGATCAGGTCTTCCTCGCCGCCGGATTCGAATGGCGCGAGCCCGGCTGCTCGCTGTGCGTCGGTGCGAACGGCGAGCTGGTCGAGCCCGAGGCACGCTGCGTGTCGACCTCCAACCGCAACTTCGTCGGCCGCCAGGGGCCGCGCGCGCGCACCCACCTCGCCAGCCCGGCCACCGCCGCGGCCTGCGCGCTCGCGGGCGAGATCGCCGACGTGCGCCGGTTTCTCCCTTAGCGATGGAAAAATTCGCCGTCCTGGATACGGTCGCGGCGGCGCTGCCGACACCCGACATCGACACCGACATGATCATCCGCATCGAGCGCTGCGTGCGAACGCCGCGCGCGGAGATGGGGCGCTGGGCATTCGAGATGGCGCGCTACCGCGCAGACGGCAGCGAGGATCCCGGCTTCCCGCTCAACCGCGCGCCGTTTCGCCGCGCCCAAATCCTGGTCGCGGCGGAGAACTTCGGCTGCGGCAGCTCGCGCGAAATGGCGGTGTGGGCGATCGCCGGCATGGGCTTTCGCTGCGTGATCGCACCGTCTTTCGGCGAGATCTTCTACGGCAACTGCTTCCACAACGGCGTGCTCGCCATCCGCCTGCCCGCGCCGACCGTGGACGGCCTGCTCGCGCAGCTCGGCGCGGCGACCGAACCGATGAGGCTCGGGGTAGACCTTCCGGCGCAGACCGTCGCCGCTCCCGACGGCGCGCTGCACCGCTTCGAGATCGACCCGCTGCGCAAGAAAGCGCTGCTCGAAGGGCTGGATGCGATCGGCATGACCCTCGCGCGTGAGTCCGAAATCGCCGCGTGGCAGGCGGCAGACCGCACGCGCCGGCCCTGGATCTGGGGCTGATTCTCGATCGCGCGCGTCGCTATCGTACTTTGTAGATTTCCTGCTCGAAATCGCCGCGCGATACCTCAAGCTGGGCGCGCCGGCGGTCGAGCTGCACCGACAGGAGTGCCTTGTCCCGGCCGCTCTCCCAGCGCACCTTGTACATACGCCGCTCCGGCTTGCCCTCGCGGCTGAAGGTCTCGATGCGGTCCGACATCGGCTCGCCGTAGCGCGACTTCAGGAAGCGCACCACGCGCTCGCGCTCGTCCGGGTCGAAGCGCACGTCGAAGGCCTGCACCGCATCGCCCTTGAGATAGAAAGTGATGCGCGCACGCACTCCGGCGAAGGCGATCCGCGCGTCGTCGCAGCGACGCTCGGCCGCAGCCGACTTCCATTCGAGCGGCTGGCAGTGCGCACTGGGGAATGCTTCCTTGACGTCGCGTTCACTGGCGCCGAGCGCCACCCCGTTCGCGTCGTAGGCGAGCGCCGCGAGGGGGGCGGTGAACAACAGGGCAAGTAGGAGAGCGATTCTCATCTGCGCGGCGCGGCGCGGCGGCGAAAGCACCCGAGTGCATGGTCGTCTACCATGCCGACCGCCTGCATGAAAGCATACACGATCGTCGAGCCGACGAACTTGAAACCGCGCCGCTTGAGATCCTTCGACAGCGCGTCGGAGATCACGGTTCGCGCCGGGATCGGCGCGCCGCGCGGCCGTCGCTCGCGCAGCGGCGTGCCGCCGACGAAGCCCCAGGCGTAGCGCGCGAAGCTGCCGAATTCCTTCTGCACCGCGAGGAAGGCGCGCGCGTTGCCCACTGCCGCTTCGATCTTGGCCCGGTTGCGCACGATTCCCGCGTCGGCCAGCAACTGCGCCTTCTTGCGTGCGCCGTAGCGCGCGACCTTCTGCGGGTCGAAGCCGTCGAACGCCTTCCGGTAGCGCTCACGCTTCCTGAGGATCGTGTCCCACGACAGCCCGGCCTGCGCGCCCTCGAGCAGCAGGAACTCGAACAGCTTGTGGTCGTCGCGCACCGGCACGCCCCACTCGCGGTCGTGGTAGGCGATCGAAAGCGGGTTCGTCGCCCAGGCACAGCGTGTGCGTACCGTACTCATGCCGCCTTGACCTCGTGGCTTGCCGGCCGCGCCCGCAAGCGCACGTCGCTCCATTCGGCGCGCTCGCGCAGCGC
>DAHVFK010000571.1 GCA_027317055.1 Betaproteobacteria bacterium
CTCCTGCATCAGCGCGAGCTTCTGTTCCGACGTCCAACGCCGCCGCCGGCGCACCACGCTGATCACCTCGAAACTCGCGGCACCGTCCGGCATCGCCCTTACCCCTACGCGTAAGGGCGATAGCCGACGCCATTGCAGCCGTGGCCATCAAGGCAGCCGTCACGAGACGCTCTGATGTCCGCATTCAAGAGGCTTGGGCGTGATTCTCTGTTCCCCGCGGTGCGTGGCTCTATGACGATATGGTTGTGCAGGGCAGGAGACGGGACCGCTGAACGTCGGTTGACCTTCTCTGATGCGCGGATTGGATACCGCCTTTCCGGTTTTCGTCCGGGGCTGGTCCCTGTCTTACGACGGGCATCGGCTCATGGCCGGCCTCCAAGCGTCAGCCGGGAGCTCCCCACCGTGGCCCCGCCTCCAACCTTGCACAACGTCTGCAAGCTATCGGTCGACTGTCCTTTGCCTGTTCCCGATCCGGCTCAACCGGACATCATGGCGTGGCTGCTTTGAGCGGAGCGGGATCCACATAACGCGCGATGTCCCACAAGAACGCGGCCAGCTCGCGTGCGATCGCGGTCGTCACGACGGTGACGCGCTTACCCTTCGCCGCAAGGCGCCGATATCGCGCGCAGAGACGCGCCTGAGCTTTCCAGGCGATGTCTCGGACCTTCTCCGAGAGTTCAAGCTGTCGGCGCTGATGGCCGACGCCCAGGCCGGCAGAGTGTCGGTAGGTCCATGCGGCTTCGACCAGTGCGCTGCGCGCACGCGCGTTGCCCGCCCTGGTGATCCCGCCTTGCCGTCGAGTCTCCCCCGTCGACCGCTCGGAGGGCACCAGGCCCAGGAAGGCCATCAATTTGCGTGGATGGTCGAACCGACGCAGATCACCGGCTTCAGCGACCAGTGTCGTCGCAGTCGAGAATGCAACGCCACGCATGGCCTGAAACGCCGCCACGACTGGCGCCATTGTCCAGTCCGGCACGATCTCGGCGAGCGCAGCCTCCAGCCTATCGATGCGATCTGCCGTGATGCGCACCGCATTCAACAGCTCTTGGTAGGCGAACCGCTGAGCAGGATGCGCAAAGTTCTGCCCGTCGAGCCAGCGCAGGTGCCGACCGCGCCAGCTCGTCTTGCCATCGAAGGTCCGTCCATGTCGAAGCAAGAAGGAGGTGACGTGCTGGCGCTTGCGACGATAGTCCTCGACCGCCATCGCCCTGGTCCGCACCAGGTCCCGTACCGCCTCGTGCGTCTCGTCCGGAACCCACACCGCCGTCAGCTCATCGGCGCGCAGCAGCCGCGACAGCGTCTGTGCGTCTCGTCGGTTGGTCTTCACCCGGTCGCCCGGCCGGCGCGGGATCAGCGACGGTGCCACCACTGTGCATTCGTGGCCGAGTGACCGGATCTGCCGGTACAATCCGTACCCCGTCGGACCCGCCTCATAGCAGAAGTGAACGGTCTCGTAGCGGTCCGCCAGCTTGCGGACCAGCTTGATCACCGCGTCAGGCGTGTTGTCGAACTCGCCGAGATAACGGATCTCGCCACCTCGGCCGCTCTCCGCCACCGCCACGGCATTTCTTGCCTTTGCGCTATCGATCCCAACAAACACCTCCCCATGTCTCTTCATGGCTCGTCCCCTATGCGTTGAGGCTCGGCCCGGCCCGCCCGGGCAACTCTCGCTCAACCCCGCATACGTGGGGCGAGCCTCAGCCGCTCAGCGGACATGCGGTCTTACCGGCGGTGTTGCCCGCGCCGACGAGTTCTCGGGTGGAGCCGCGCCGGCGCCGGTGGAGTATTTCCACAACGGCCGCAGCGCGCCCCCGGTCTTCGACATGGCAGCCGCCCGCCCAAGCCAGGGCGTGCTGCCAGCCCCGTCGGCCGGCCTCGACGTGAACGCCTTCACCAGCAAGAGCCACGGCCGTCCGTGAGCGAACGCAGGCGCCCGGGCGCCGCGGGGTTTCCGGGCTGCCGCTGGCCTAGGCATCCGGCTCACCCATGACCGGCGCGCGCCCGATGCGCGCGATCAGTGCCGCTACCTCCTCGGACGCCGCCTCGGCCGCGGCGGCGTCGGTTCCCTTGGCGACGATCGCGACACCGTTCCCGTCCGGGCGCTCATACGGGTAGCTGCCCAGCTCCAGCGCCGGATAGCGCCGCTGGATATCCGCCAATCCCGCGGCAACCGTGCCCTCCAGCAACCCGACCGC
>DAHVFK010000572.1 GCA_027317055.1 Betaproteobacteria bacterium
GGTGTGGGTCGCGCTGTCGATGCGGGCGACGCCGAAGTCGGATAGCTTGACGTCGAACGGGCGCGTCAGCAGCACGTTTCCCGGCTTGATGTCGCGATGGATCACGCCCTGCTGCAGCGCGTACTCGAGCGCGCGGCTGAGCTTGAAGGCGACCTCGACCACGCGCTCGACCGGCAGCCGGCTTTCGGCCGAGGTGTGCTGCGCCAGGGTGCCGCCCGGAAGGTGCTCCATCACCACGTAGCTGACGCCCTGCTCGACCGCCGCGTCGAGCAGCGCGACGATGTGCGGGTGGTGCAGCCTGCCCACCAGCGCCGCCTCGTTCAGGAAGCTGGCGCGGTGCGTGCCACGCGTCAGGCCGTGCTCCCCGATGGCGTGGGTAAAGAGCTTCAACGCGACTTCACGCCCGGCGAAGGGATCGTGCGCGAGAAAGACGGTCGCGGTGCTGCCGCGGCCCAGCTCGCGCAGCAGTGCGTAGCGGCCGACGCTTTCCGGCAGTCCTCTCATGAGATGTTCCATTGCAAGGAGCGATTATCGCCAGCCTTACCCACAAAATCTGTGGACAAAGTTGTGGATTACCTCTGGATAACGGCGCGCCCGTCCCTGCGCGGACCCGCTCCGCGCGCCGGCGATCAGAAATTAGGCGAACAATTTCCGATTGGAAATAGTATGTTGCGCGAGAGAATGGCCTTCTACGCGGCGCCATGCTCGAAAGAGGGAGGGTACGACATGAAACGACTGATCCTGGCGGCGATACTGCTCGGTGCGATCCCGGGCGTCTGGGCGCGCGATGCGAGCGGGTCGTTCGCGACGGTGGACGCCAGGTCCTGCGCCACCTTCCTGCGGGACCAGCAGGCCCACGGCTGGGACTACAACGCGGACGCGGCGTGGGTCGCCGGCTACCTTACCGCGTACAACGCGGTCACCCCCGACACGGGCGACATCCTCGGCGACACGGACATGAGCGGCGCGCTGCTGTGGCTGCAGGGCTACTGCAAGGCGCACCCCGCACAGGGCCTGGCCGAGGGCCTGGCGGCGCTCACGGCCGAGCTGCACCCGCGTCGCCTGCGCACGCTGGGCGGCACCGGCCGTTAGCGCGCCGGCGCCGGGCCGAAGCCGCGCAGGCGCGGCAGGCTCTCCGGATGGCGCTGCTGCAGGAACGCGATCAGCTTCTCGCGCACGTGGCAGCGCAGATCCCAGGCGCTGCCGGAATCGGGCGCGCTCATCAGCGCGCGAAGCTGGATCGTGTGCTCGCTCGTGTCGGTGACCTGCAGGCCCCAGACCTTGCCGTCCCACATCCCCGATGCCTGCAGGATGCGCAGCAGCTCGGCGCGAACCTCCTCGACCGGCACGGTGTAGTCGGCGTAGACGAACACAGTGCCGAGCAGGTCAGCCGTGACGCGGGTCCAGTTCTGGAACGGATGCTCGATGAAGTACGACAGCGGCAGCACCAACCGGCGCAGGTCCCAGATCCGCACCACGACGTAGGTGGTGCCGATCTCTTCGATCCAGCCCCATTCGCCCTCGACGATCACCACGTCTTCGATCCGGATCGGCTCGCTGAGCGCGATCTGCACTCCCGCGAGCAGATTGGACAGCGTCGAGCGCGCCGCCATCCCCACCACCAGTCCGGCGACGCCCGCGGAGGCGAACAGCGTGATGCCGATATGCCGGATGGCGGGAAAAGTCATCAGCATCAGGGACCCTGCGACGAACGCGAGCACGACCGCGGCGATGCGCCGCAGCAGGTGCACCTGGGTCTCGATCTTGCGCGCCCTGAGGTTGTCCTTGACGTCCACCCGGTAGGTGCGGCCGACCGCCTCGACCAGGGCGTCGATGACCCGCAGGCAGAGCCAGGCCACCGCGCCGATGAGGCCCAGCACGACCAAGTGCTCGACGGCGTCGGACAGCCCTTGCGGCCAGGGCAGGCCGGGCAGCACGAGAAACAGCGCCAGCAGCGGCAGCGCGACGCCCGCCGGGCGACGGCTGTAGCGCAGCAGCGCCGCGTCGAGCGGACTGCGCACGCGCGCGGCAACGCGCCCGGCGGCGAAGTACAGCAGCCGGTGGCCGAGCAGCGCAAGCAGCACCACGCCGAGCAGCGCGAGCAGCGACCACAGGTAGGGCTGCCAAGAAGCGGAAAGCGGGTGCACGAGCGGATTCCCGGGGCGGCCGATCAGTGCGGCGCGGGG
>DAHVFK010000573.1 GCA_027317055.1 Betaproteobacteria bacterium
GGGTACAGTCATCAATGCCAGGATTTTAGGGCGGCGCTTGACGGCTCGTGGCTCAACGCGGTCGGGACGGTTACTCACGCGGTGTTTTGACAAGTGCTTGAGAAGATGCTCGATCAACGCGCTCATGGCTTGCTCCGACGACAACGGGGCCGAGACCCAACTCGCGGCAATCCTCTGAAGCGCGGCAGTGAAGCTCACCTGACGAGGCAATCGACCGGAGGCCTGCGCCGTCTGGGCGATCGTTCGTCGTATCAGGTTGTACGCCAGAAGCCCAATCAAGATCTCCTTGCGAACCATCTCGGGTGACAGACAACGCAACACGTCCAATCCCATGGCGCACTTGATCGCGCGAATATCCAACTCGATTTGCCAATCATAATACCTCCTAAGATGACACTTTTAGCAAAGTAGGGAAATGGGGTGATTCACGTTATTTCCGCTTCGGGGTTATTAGTTCGGCCGTGTAGGGCTGCGGCCAACCTCGGGGCGCGCGCGTAATGCACGGAGGCGGAGTAGCTCCTCTGCGTCAGCGTAGATGGCCCAACGCCCTCCCGCCGCGTTCACCTTACGCGATGTGATCCAGCCGACGCGCTGCCAGCGATGCAGCGTCACAACCGGCATGGACAACTCCGCGGCTAAGACGGCAAGCCACCACTCGCCGGTCTGTAAGTGGTTCTCCTCAGTCACGCTTTTTGGCAATCGTCCCTCGCGAACACCGCGGTCACGCAAAAAGCCGCTGAGGGTCGCCGCCGTAAGACGGCGCGAACGCTTGGGCGGGTGGAAACCGTCGGCATTGAGCGCCACGGCGATCTGCGACAACGTCTTGCCTTCGGCCCGTAGTTCGTCGAGGCGCCGCACGAATGCCTCGTAGTTCGACAACTGCTCGTAGGTCTGAACAGGGCGCGACAGCACATGGCGGCTGAGAAAACCGCCCGCCCAACGCAGCTCGACTTCGACGCGATCGGTGTTTCCTTCCACCGTCAGCGTGACTTGTTCCAGCAGCAGCCGCGCCAGCGTTTGTCGATCTTCCGGCGTCGTTGATTCAGCATGCCAGAGCGCCGGCAAGTCTTGCGAGAGAGCGTGAATCTGTTCACGCTCGCCAGCCGAAAGCTGTGTCGGACAGTCGCGGGCGAAGCGACCGTAATCCGCCAGCAACTGTTCATTCGCACGCAAGGCTTCTTCCCAGCGGCGCTCCAGCTCTTTCGTCACCAAACGATTTTCAGGATCGACCGCCGCGTACTGCCGCCGTACTTGTTCGGCTTCATAACGCGCCCGCGCCAGCCGTTGTTGCCAGTGGTCGTCGAGCTGCTTTCGCTCACGTTCGATCTCGGCGGTCGCCGCCAGGCTCAACTCCAGCGACGCGGGTGAAACCGCTTGCAGCATGCGCTCCACCACGAACGCTTCCAGGGTCGCGCCCGACAAGCTTTGGCAAAGATCCGCGCCATAGTCGATCGCCTCGCGTTGGCAACTGTAACGCAACGTCCGCTGCCCGGAAGTATTCCCATAGCTCACGAGCATGCGACGGCCGCAACGCCCGCAAACGATC
The DNA here is from genome assembly GCA_027317055.1 of Betaproteobacteria bacterium. Lineage (GTDB taxonomy): Bacteria > Pseudomonadota > Gammaproteobacteria > Burkholderiales > SG8-39 > DAHVFK01. The sequence continues at coordinate 1,547 of DAHVFK010000573.1, forward strand.
AGGCCAGACAAGATGCTTGGCCCATGACGCGGCGCCGAAAGCAACTTTCCAAGGCGGCTGTTTTCCGCGAGTTTCTGCTGGTTTTCTTCAAATTCCTCCCAGTTGATGTAGGCCGGAAAATGGTCGCGTATCAGCACGCGGCACGTATCGAACCTGTGAAGAGTGCGGCCCGTGCCCGGCCTGCCGGGAATCTTTTTGCGCGGGTCCACTTCGCGATGTCCCCAGCGATAGGCGCCGGCATAAATCGGATGGTGCAAGATGTTCAACAGCGTCGGGCGGTTGGCGCGGCGCCACTCCAGTTGGTCCCGGTTTGGCCCGCTGTGCGGACGGATCGGCAGCTTGATGTCGTGCCGCGCCAGCCAGGTCAGTAAGCCGTTGACACTGCCTCGCACGCGGAACTGCTCGAACACCAAACGCACGACGGCCTGTACCTGCTCGTCAGGATCGATCACGAGCCCCTGGGCGATGCTCCGCACGTAACCGATGGGCGCATGATTGAAGACTTCGCCGCGCGCGGCCTTGTTCCACAATCCTTGCTGCATGCGGCTCTTGAGGATGTGCAGTTCCGCTTCGCTCATCGTTCCCTTCAAACCTAAAAGTAATCGGTCGTTGTATTGGCCTGGATCATAG
>DAHVFK010000574.1 GCA_027317055.1 Betaproteobacteria bacterium
GACGACGACACTTCGATCCGCAGCGCGCTCAACGTCGCGCGGGCGCGCAACTGGAAGGAATTCCGCGCCGCGCTGCGCGACCTGCAGGCGCCGCAGCAGAACATGGTGTACGCGGATGTCGACGGCAACATCGGCTTCATCGCCCCCGGCCGGGTGCCGGTGCGCAAGCCCGCCAACGACCTCGAGGGCCTCGCCCCCGCGCCCGACTGGGAGGCGAAGTACGACTGGGCCGGCTGGATCCCGTTCGACGAGCTGCCGCAGTCGTACAACCCGCCCAGCGGCGAGATCGTGACTGCGAACCAGAAGGTCGTGCCGCCGGGCTACCGACACTTCATCACCAGCGAATGGCAGCCGCCGTACCGCGCGCGCCGCATCACCGAGCTGCTCGATGCGGTGGCGCGGCACAGCGTGCCGAGCTTCGCACGCATGCAGGCCGACGTGGTCTCGCTGCCCGCGCGCGAGCAGCTGCCGCGGCTGCTCGCGACCAAGCCGCTCAGCGCCGAGGCCAAGCGCGCGCTGGAACGGCTATCGGCCTGGGACGGCAGCATGGCGGCCGACCGCGCCGAGCCGCTGATCATGAGCGCCTGGTGGCGCGCGCTCGCGCGCGCGATCTACGCCGACGAGCTGGGCGACGCGTTCGACGCCAACTGGCTGCAGCGGCCGGTGTTCATCGGCAACGTGCTCGCCGACAAGGACGGCCAGTCGCGCTGGTGCGACGACGTGCACACGGCGAAGAAGGAAAGCTGCGACGATATCCTGTCGAGCTCGCTCGAGGCGGCGCTCGCCGACCTGCGCCAGCGCTACGGCAAGGACATGCGGCGCTGGAAGTGGGGCGCGGCGCACCCCGCGCTGCACGAGCACCAGCCGTTCGGCCGCGTGCCGCTGCTCGCGCGCTTTTTCGATATCAGCGTTCCGAGCCCGGGCGGCGCGTTCACCATCGACGTCGGGCGCAGCAACTTCAACGACGCCGCGCGGCCCTACGCCAGCCGCCACGGTCCGAGCTTGCGTGCGATCTACGACCTGTCGAACATGCAGGCCTCGCTGTTCATTCACTCGGGCGGGCAGTCCGGCAACCCGCTCTCGCCCGGCTACCGCGCCTTCACCCGCGCCTGGGCCGCCGGCGAGTACATCCCGATGCTCACCGACCGCGTCCGCATCGCCGCCGCGGGCGCGCACCTGCTCACCCTCGCCCCCAAGTAAAATCGGGGTCAGACCACGTTTTCTCTGAAAACGTGGTCTGACCCCGATTTTTGGCCTGTCCCCGGTTTATTTCTCGTCGCGCAGGGCGCGGCGCAGGATTTTGCCGACGTTGGTCTTGGGCAGCTCGGCGCGGAACTCGACGTGCTTGGGCCGCTTGTAGCCGGTGAGCTGCTCCTTGCAGAAGGCGAGGATGTCCCTTTCGGTCAGATCGGGGTCCTTCCTTACCACGTACAGCTTGACCACCTCGCCCGAGTGCTCGTCGGGCACGCCGATCGCGGCGCACTCGAGCACGCCCGGGTGCATCGCCACCACCTGCTCGATCTCGTTCGGGTACACGTTGAAGCCCGACACTAGGATCATGTCCTTCTTGCGGTCGACGATGCGGATGAAGCCCTTGTCGTCCATCACGCCGATGTCGCCGGTCTTGAGATAGCCGTCGGGCGTCATGGCCTTGGCGGTCTCCTCGGGCTGCTGCCAGTAGCCCGCCATCACCTGCGGGCCCTTGATGCAGATCTCGCCCGTGCCGCCGATCGGCAGCGTGTTGCCCTGGTCGTCGCGGATCTCGATGTCGGTCGAGGGAATCGGCACGCCGATCGAGCCGCTGTAGTCCTTGAGGTCGAACGGGTTCATGGTCGCCACCGGGCTGGTCTCGGTCAGGCCGTAGCCCTCGAGCAGCACGGTTGCGGTGACCTGCTTCCAGCGGTCGGCGACCGCCTTTTGCACCGCCATGCCGCCGCCGCTCGAGATCCTGAGCGCCGAGAAGTCGAGCTTGGCGAAATCGGGATGGTGTAGCAGCGCATTGAACAGCGTGTTGACCCCGGTGATCATGTTGTAGCGGTGCTTGCCGAGCTCCTTGACGAAGCCCGGGATGTCGCGCGGGTTGGTGATCAGGATGCTCAGGCCGCCGAGCTTGAGGATCACCAGGCAGTTCACCGTCAGCGCATAGATGTGATACAGCGGCAGCGCTGTGATGA
>DAHVFK010000575.1 GCA_027317055.1 Betaproteobacteria bacterium
ACACCGCTCTCGATCCCGTGCTCGACCGAGTCGAGGCGGAGGCCGAGGATACGCCGCAGTCTCTGCTCAGCGTGACCATTGTCGATCCCGCTTGCGGCTCCGGCCACTTCCTGCTAGCAGCGGCAAGACGGATTGCAACACGGCTTGCGCGCGCTCGCGCGGACGGAGTTGCTTCGGCCGACGATTTCCGTCGCGCCCTACGCGATGTGGCGCGATCGTGCATCCACGGCGTAGACCGCAATCCAATGGCTGTGGAGCTGACCAAGGTCGCACTCTGGATTGAGACGGTCGAACCAGGCAGGCCGTTGGGATTTCTCGACGCTAACATTCGTTGCGGCGACTCATTGCTCGGCATTTACGATCTCGGAGCGCTCCGGAAAGGGATTCCCGACGACGCTTTTAAGCCGCTCACGGGTGATGACAAAGTAACCGCAAGGCATTTCCAACAACGCAACGAGGCCGAACGCGAAGGTCAAGGAATCTTTGACTATGCCAGCGGCGGCGCACAGCTTCCGCCGCTGGCTAGCGAGGCGCGCGCGCTCAGAGCCTTGCCGGAAGATACCCCGCAGGAAATCGCTGCGAAGCGTGACCGCTTCCAGGACGCTCATTCATCACCCCGACACTTGCCCCTGCGCGCCGCCGCCGATCTTTTTATTGCCGCCTTCCTCACGCCGAAAGTCGGGGCCGCGCCTCAGAACCCGAGCGCGCTCGAAATACCCACGACCGCGCATATCTGGCGCGCAGCGAACGGACACATGCCCGACGAACCGCTTCTCAGCGGAGCGCATTTTCTCTCTACCAGGGCGCGCGCCTTCCACTGGCCGCTCGAGTTCCCCGACATCATGATGTCAGGTGGTTTCGACGTCATGCTTGGGAATCCGCCATGGGAGCGTATCAAGCTCCAAGAGCAGGAATTCTTTGCGGCGCGTGATCCAGAGATTGCAGAGGCCCCGACCGCTGATGCCCGCGGCCGGATGATTGCGGCACTTGGACAAGCCCCACCGGGAACGAGACAACACCTGCTCTACGAAGAATTCGAGGTTGCCAAGCGGAACTCTGAAGCGTTTTCCGTCTTTGCGCGCGTTCCCACGGAGGCTCGTGGTCGCTTTCCCTTGACAGGACGTGGCGATGTCAACACATATGCTCTCTTCGGAGAATTGTTTTCAAGCCTTTCGAGTCCACGCGGTCGCAGCGGCGTGATTCTTCCGACGGGTATCGCCACAGACGCTACCACAGCCGTATTTTTCAGCAACCTGGTGGATAGTAAGCGGTTGGCCGCGCTACTTGACTTTGAAAACCGGCAGCGACTCTTCCCGGCAATCGACAGTCGAATCAAATTCGCTTTGCTCACGATTGGTCACGATGAGACACAGATACACTTCGCCTTCTTCCTGACCGATCCTAGGCAGCTTTCTGACCCCGATCGTCGCTTCGCCTTGTCAGCTATCGACATTGCACGAATCAATCCAAACACAAAGACCGCGCCTGTCTTCCGATCGCGGGCGGATGCGGACCTAACCCGCAAAATCTACGCAAGCCTACCGGTGCTGATCAACGACTCGAAGGGAGCGATAGGCAATCCGTGGGGATTCCGAGTCTCAACGAGACTATGGCACATGGCGGAAGATTCCCAATGGTTTGTTAACCAATCTAATGAAGGACTCCTGCCAGTATACGAAGGAAAAATGGTACATCAGTTTGACCACCGCTTCGCTGGTTATTCCGAGCAGGCGACCCCAGAACTGAAGCGCGATCCGGCTTTTGAGATCAGGCCTAGGTACTGGGTACCCGAGCGAGAGGTCGAAAACAGACTAATTGATTCGCACAATTGGTCGTGTAGATGGCTCATGGGATGGCGAGACATATGCAGGTCGACTGACGAGCGCACTTTGATTGCGAGTGCTCTGCCGCGGATCGCAGCTGGACACACTTTTCCCCTGTTCTTTGTCGACGCCGATCCCGGTCGCGCTGCAGCTCTACTCGGCAACTTAAATGCTTTGGTGCTTGATTTCATTGCTCGGCAAAAGGTTGGCGGCACGCACCTAACTCTTGGCTACCTGAAGCAACTCCCAGTCCTTCCACCCGCTGCCTTTTCAGAATCTGATCTCAAATTCATCGTCGCGCGCGTGGTCGAACTCACCTACACCAGCTATTCCATGGCGCCGTT
>DAHVFK010000576.1 GCA_027317055.1 Betaproteobacteria bacterium
GTTCAGTCTTCGCCGCCGGCTCGCGCGCGGCGATTCCGCTCCTGTTCGGCGTCACCGCCGGGGTGCTCGCGCTGCACCTGCTCGCGGCGGGCAACGCGGCGGCCGCCGAGGCGCCGCACAAGGTGGTGACGATCGAAGGCGTCACCGAGTACCGGCTCGACAACGGGCTGCGCGTGCTCACCGTACCGGACGCGGGCGCCGACACGGTGACGGTGCACATCACCTACCTGGTGGGCTCGCGCCAGGAGGGCTACGGCGAGAAAGGCATGGCGCACCTGCTCGAGCACATGCTGTTCAAGGGCTCGCCGCGGCACCCCGACCTCAAGCGCGAATTCGCCGCGCGCGGCGCGCGCTGGAACGGCACCACCGCCTACGACCGCACCAACTACTTCGAGACCATGCCGGCGAGCGACGCCAACCTGGACTGGGCGCTCGGCATGGAAGCGGACCGGATGGTCAACTCGTTCATCGCCAAGGCCGATCTCGAGAGCGAGATGACGGTGGTGCGCAACGAGTTCGAGATGGGCGAGAACGACCCCGGCGCGGTGCTGTTCCAGCGCACCCTGCAGCTCGCCTACGCCTGGCACAACTACGGCCACCCCGTCATCGGCGCGCGCTCGGATATCGAGAACGTTCCGATCGCGCGCCTGCAGGCCTTCTACCGCACCTGGTACCAGCCGGACAACGCGCTGCTGATCATCGGCGGGCGCTTCGAGGCGGCGCACGCGCTCGAACGGGTGCAGCAATATTTCGCCCCGATCCCGCGCCCGGCGCGCGCCCTGCCCGCGCTCTACACCGAAGAGCCGGCGCAGGACGGCGCGCGCACCGTGACCCTGCGCCGCAGCGGCGAGGCGCCGATCGTCAGCGCGCTGTACCGCATCCCGGCCGGCGGCGACCCCGACTACCCGGCGCTCGACGTGCTGGTGAGCGTGCTGGGCAACACGCCCTCGGGCCGGCTGCACCGCGCGCTGGTGAAAAAGGGCCTGGCGAACTACACCTGGGGCTCGGAGCGCGCGCTGCACGACCCGGGATTCGCCTCATTCGGCGCCGGGCTGCCCAAGGGGGCTTCGGTCGACGCGGCGCGCGACGCCCTGATCGCCGAGCTGGAAGGAATCGGCCGCCACCCGGTGCGCGCCGAAGAGGTGCGGCGCGCCAAGACCGAGCTGCTGAACGACTTCGACAAGGCGCAGCGCGACACCCGCGCCCTGGTGCGCGCGCTGTCCGAGTTCGCCGCGATCGGCGACTGGCGCCTGTTCTACCTCTACCGCGACCGGCTGCGTGCGGTCAGCGTCGCCGACGTGCAGCGCGTCGCGCTCGCCTACCTCAAGCCGGCCAACCGCGTGCTCGGGGTGTTCCTGCCGACCCGGCACCCGGAGCGGGCGCAAATTCCGCCGCCGCCGGATCGCGCGCAGGCACTGAGCGGCTATCGCGGCGGCGAGGCGCTCGGCGCGGGAGAAGCCTTCGACCCCACGCCGGCGAACCTCGAGGCGCGCGTGATCCGAAGGACGCTGACCAACGGCATCCGCGTTGCGCTGCTGCCGAAGAAGACGCGCGGCCATACCGTGGTCGCGCGCCTCTGGCTGCACTGGGGCGACGAGCTGAGCATGACCGGACGCGTCACCGCCTGCTCGCTCGCGGGCAGCATGCTCGCGCGCGGCACGCGCCGTCACAGCCGTGCCGAGCTGAGCGACGCTTTCGAGCGGCTGAACGCGACGGTGGCGGTGGGCGGCGACGGCGCGCGCCTCGAGGTCCCCGCCGCCGGAGTTGCCGACGCGCTGCGCCTGGTCGCCGAAACCTTGCAGGAGCCGGCGTTTCCGCCCGACGAGTTCGAGGCGCTCAGGCGCGCGTTGCTTACCGGCGTTGAAGAACAGCGCAGCGACCCGGGCGCGATCGCGAGCCTGCAGCTGTCGCGCCATCTCAGCCCCTACCCGAAGGGGCACCCGTACTACACCGAGACCATCGACGAGGACGTCGCGCAGCTCAAGGCCGCGACCGTGGCCGGCGCGCAGAGCTGCTATCGCGACCTGCTGGGCGCCACCGGCGCGGACTTCGCGGCGGTAGGCGAGTTCGATCCCGATACGCTCGCGCGGCAGCTGGAAGTGCTGTTCGGCGGCTGGAAGAACCCTCACCCCTACGAGCGCGT
>DAHVFK010000577.1 GCA_027317055.1 Betaproteobacteria bacterium
TCGCGGTCTCGACCGCGATCGCGGTGCCGCTCACCGGCTGGCTGGTGGTGCGCTTCGGCCAGGTGCGGCTGTTCGTCACTTCGGTGCTGCTGTTCAGCACCGCGTCCTGGCTGTGCGGCCTGGCGCCGAACCTCGAGACGCTGATCGTGTTCCGCGTGCTGCAGGGCGCGGTCGCGGGGCCGATGGTGCCGCTGTCGCAATCGATGCTGCTCGCGACCTTCCCGCGCGAGAAGGCCGGCCTCGCGCTTGCGATCTGGTCGATGACCGCGCTGCTGGCGCCGATCTCGGGCCCGCTGCTGGGCGGCTGGATCTCGGACAACGCGACCTGGCCGTGGATCTTCTACATCAATGTGCCGGTGGGCCTGCTCGCGGCCGCGGTGACCTGGCAGCTCTACCGCACGCGCGATTCCGCCACGCGCAAGGTGCCGGTGGACTATATCGGACTGGGACTGCTGATCACCTGGGTCGCGTCGCTGCAAATCATGCTCGACAAGGGCAACGAGCTGGACTGGTTCAACTCGGGCCAGATCGTGACGCTGGCCTGCGTCGCGGCGATCGGCTTCACGCTGTTCCTGGTCTGGGAGCTGGTCGACAACGAGCACCCGATCGTCGACCTGTCGCTGTTCAAGGGGCGCAATTTCACCAGCGGCACGCTCGCGATCGCGGTCGGCTACGCGGTGTTCTTCGGCATCACGGTGATCATTCCGCTCTGGCTGCAGACGATCATGGGCTACACCGCCTTCCTGTCGGGGCTTACGGTGGCGCCGATCGGGATCCTTTCGCTGCTCATCGCGCCGATCCTGGGCCGCAACCTCGCGCGGCTGGACGCGCGCAAGATCGCGAGCGCCGCGTTTCTGGTGTTCGCGCTGGTCATGTTCATGCGCGCGCGCTTCAACCTGCAGACCGACTTCTGGTCGATCGTGCTGCCGACCGTGATCCAGGGCGCGGCGACCGTGTCGTTCTTCCTGCCGCTTACCGCGCTGCTGCTCGCCGGGCTGCCGCCGGAGCGCATTCCGGCGGCGACCGGGCTGAGCAACTTCGCGCGCTTCACCGCCGGCGCCTTCGGCGCCTCGGTGTCGGTCGCGCTGTGGAACGACCGCGCGGCGGTGCACCGCGCGCACCTGGTCGAGCACGTCACCGCCTACAACCCGGACGCGACGCGCGCGCTCGCCGCGATGCACGCCCACGGCCTGAGCCCCGACCAGGCGCTCGGCCTGATGGACCGCCTGATCGACCAGCAGGCGCGCATGATGAGTACGGTGGACCTGTTCTGGCTCTCCGGGATTCTCTTTCTTGCGCTCACCGCGCTGGTGTGGATCGCCAAACCGTCCAACCTCGCGCATCGCGCGCCTGCCGACGCGGGCGCGCACTGAGCGCTGAACCTTAGATGCGGCGCCCCGCTTTTTCCCAGTGGGGCGTGCGCAGCTTGCGCTTGAAGATCTTGCCGCTGTCCTCGCGCGGCAGGGCGTCGTGCAACTCGACCAGACGCGGCACCTTGTAGTCGGAGATGCGCGCGGCGAGCCAGGCTTGCACCGACGCGGCATCGAGCTTTGCGCCCGGCTCGGGCTGGATCGCGGCGGCGAGCGCCTCGCCGAACTCCTCGCTCGGCACGCCGAACACGGCGCAGTCGTGCACCCCGGGCATGGCGTGCAGCGCGGCCTCGATCTCGGCCGGGTAGATGTTGACCCCGCCCGAGATCACCATGTCCGAGGCGCGGTCGCAGATGAAAAGGTATCCGTCCTCGTCCACGTAGCCCATGTCGCCCAGCGTCCACAGGCCTTCGCGCTCGAGCGCCGCGCGCGCGGCCGGGTTGTTGTTGTAGGAGAAGTCGGGATAGGCCGGCTGGCGCGCGTAGATCAGGCCGATCTCGCCCGGCGGCAGTTCACGCCCCTGCTCATCGAGGATCTTGAGCGCGCCGGCGCCCACCGCCCGGCCGGCCGAGCTCGGCTTCCTGAGCGCTTCGTGCGAATCGATTGAGGTGATGACGCCCGCTTCGCTCGAGGCGTAGCACTCGTGCAGCACCGGCCCCCACCACTCGATCATGGCGCGCTTGACCGCCGGTGCGCAGGGCGAGCCGGTGGTGGCGACGAAGCGCAGTGACGACAGTTCGTAGCGGCGCTTCACGTCCTCGGGCAGCTTGAG
>DAHVFK010000578.1 GCA_027317055.1 Betaproteobacteria bacterium
GTGCATCGACGTCTGTCCCACGCAGGCGATCCGCGCCCCCTACCGGCTCGACGCGCGGCGCTGCATTTCCTACCTCACGATCGAGCACAAGGGAGCGATCCCGCACGAGCTGCGCGCGCTGATGGGCAACAGGGTCTACGGCTGCGACGACTGCCAGCTGGTGTGTCCCTGGAACGGATTTGCCCAGCCCACCGCGGAGGAGGATTTCCGGGCCCGCAACGGGCTCGACAGCGCGACGCTGGTCGAGCTGTTCGCGTGGAACGCGCAAGAGTTCGACGCGCGCATGCGCGGCTCCGCGATCCGCCGCATCGGCTACGAGCGCTGGCTGCGCAACCTCGCGGTCGGGCTGGGCAACGCGCCGCGCGCGCCGGAGGTGCTCGCCGCGCTGCGCGCGCGCGCGGATGATCCGTCGCCGCTGGTGCGCGAGCACGTCCAGTGGGCATTGTCGCGGCATGAGTGACTGGCGCCCCGATCCGCTGCTCGAGGGCTTCGAGGCGAAGACGCTCGAGTTTGCGCCCGATTACGAGGGCGAGGTCGTGGCTACGCTGGTGCGCCTGCGCGGCGGCAACTCACCACGCGGTCCGGTGCTGTACGTCCACGGCTTCGTCGATTATTTCTTTCAGCGCCACATGGCAGTGCGCTTCGCGCAGGAAGGCTATGCCTTTTACGCGCTCGATCTGCGCAAGCACGGGCGCTCCTTGCTCCCGCACCAGCATCCGTGCTTTTGCAAGCGCATCGACGAGTACTACCCGGAGATCACGCGCGCGCTGCAGGAGATCGAACAGCCGGTGCTGCTCGCCGGGCACTCGACCGGAGGGCTCGTGTGCTCGCTCTACGCCGCCGAGGGCGAGCGCCGCGGGCAGCTGCGCGCGCTCTGGCTCAACAGTCCGTTTTTCGACTTCGGGGTGCGCGGGCTGCAGCGGCTGCAGCTTCGCATCGCGGCGGCGGTCGGCCGCGTCAGGCCGTTCCTGAGCGACCCGCGCGCCATCAGGCCGGACTACGTGAAGAGCCTGCATCGGGAATTTGGCGGCGAATGGGACTTCGACCTGCGCCTGAAGCCGGTAGAAGGATTCCCGGCCTATTTCGGCTGGCTGGCGGCGGTCGCCGACGCGCACGCGCGGCTGCACGCGGGCCTGGGCCTCGCGCTGCCGGTGCTGTCGATGCATTCGGACGAGGCGGACATGGTGCTCGACTGGCGCGACATCGCGCGCTGGAGCCGCACGCTCGGCCCGCAGGTGAGCGTGCTCGCGTTGCCGGGCGGGCTGCACGATCTGGTGCTGTCGCGCGCGCCGGTGCGCGAGGAGGTCTTCAGGCAGCTCTTTTCCTGGGCGGAACGAGCCATTGAGTGAGCGGCGTCGCCAGCGCCTAGGCTGGGCCCTTCGCCTGCGGCCGGCGCGGATCGGCGGTCCATTCGCTCCACGAGCCGGCGTAGATGCGCGAGCCGGGCAGCCCGGCGACTTCCATCGCCAGCAGGTTGTGGCAGGCGGCGACGCCCGAGCCGCAGTAATGCACGACTTCGGCCGGGCCGCGGCTGCCGAGCAGCGCGGTCAGTTCCTTCTTCAGCGCACCGGGTTGCTTGAATGTGCCGTCGGGCGCGAGGTTTTCGGCGTTGAACCGGTTGCGCGCGCCCGGGATGTGGCCGGCGACGGGGTCGATCGGCTCGGCCTCGCCCAGGTAGCGCGCCGGCGCCCGCGCGTCGAGCAGCAGCATGTCCGCCGCGCCGAGGCGTCGCTCGACGAAGTCCGCCTGGACGTTCAGCTCCGGACGCGGATGCGCGACGTAGTCGGTCGCGGGGAACGAGGGAACCTCGGCGATGACTTCGCGCTGCTCTGCGAGCCATTTGGCGAGACCGCCGTCGAGCACCGCTACGGCGTCGTGCCCGACCCAGCGCAGCATCCACCACAGGCGCGACGCCATGGCGCCGTTGTTGGCGTCGTAGGCGACCACCTGGTCGCCCGGCCGCAGGCCCTGGCGTCCGAGCCAGGCGATGAACGCGACCGGGTCCGGCAGCGGGTGGCGTCCGTTGCGGCCGGTCGGCGCGGCCGACAGGTCGCGGTCGAGATGCGCGAACAGCGCGCCGCGGAGGTGCGCATGGGCGTACTGCTGCTCGCCCAGGTAGGGCCTGGAGAGGTCGTGGCG
>DAHVFK010000579.1 GCA_027317055.1 Betaproteobacteria bacterium
TAGCTATAGAATTCGACCAACGTATTGTCGCCCACCCATCATGATAATCGTAAGAACGAACATCATGCTTATAGGGTAGCCCGTAATCCCGAACAGCTTTCCAATTTCGGGGTGTTCAATAACATTGCTCACCTCCTCTCCTAGGGTCTGTACCTAATTAGCGCCCCGTGATTCTCCTGCCTCGGTGTTTCGATTCGGGGGCGAGAGAATGCGTGCGGGCTTGTTTTGGCTGAATGACAGGCAATGGGCTCGTATCGAACCTCATCTGCCGACGGGACCGACGGGACCGGATCGGGACGATGATCGGCGCATCATCAGCGGTGTCACCAACGGTTTGAATTTCACCTAAAACCAGCGGTTTGAAGTTGGTGTTGCGGCGGCTGCTGGCGTAGTCGTTTGTATCCTCCAAGACGATGAAGGAACGCTGCGGCTGATTCGGATATCGAGAGCGAACAGGACATCGCATTGGTGGATGATGCGTCCTCGCTGGAGGGGACGCGATGGGCCATGGGGACCGCCGCAAGTGCAAGTGCTGTCTTAAATTATTTCGTCCTGACCCGCGTAACCGTCGTCACCAATTTTACTGTTCGGCGTTGGGTTGCAGAGCGGCCAGCAAGCGCGTCAGCCAAGCCCGCTGGCTCGCCAAACCTGAGAACCAAAGTTACTTCAGCGGCCCCGTGAACGTCGCCCGGGTCCAGGCGTGGCGGGCGCGCCATCCCGGCTATTGGCGCCGGGGTCGACGTGCCGGCCCTGCGTTACAAGATGTCTCAATGGCGCAACCCATTGATTTGACTTTCGAAACAGCCAATGCGGCGCGGTCGCCGTTACAAGATGTCTTGTCGGCGCAACCTGCTGTTCTGATTGGCTTAATCGCTCATTTGGTGGGGACGCCGTTGCAAGATGACATCGTCCGCACCACGGACCGCTTGCTACGACTGGGCCAAGACATTCTCGCTACATCCGCGGCGCGGGCGGCAACACCTGTGCCTGACTTCGGATCTGGTCGTGATCGATTACGAGACGTTCTGCAAAATCCGCGACTGCCATGATCGCCAGGGCCTGACGATCGCGCAGACTGCCCGTGTGTTGGACCTCCACCCACAGACCGTGGCGACGTGGGTGGCGCGATCACGCTTTGAGCCGCGCCGTAGCCGGCCGCGCGGCAGCGTCCTTGATCCCTTCAAGCCCCGCGTCACACGGCTGCTGGACACCCACCCTTACAGCGCTCAGCAGATCTTCCAGCGTCTGCGCGAGGAAGGATATCGCGGCGGCATGACGGTGCTGCGGGATTATATCCGCCGCATCCGACCCACCAAGCGGCCGGTCTATCTCAAGCTGCACTTTGCTCCGGGCGAGTGCGCGCAGGTCGACTGGGGCGCCTACGGAACCGTCGCGGTGGGCAATACCCGTCGCCGGCTTTCGTTCTTCGTCATGGTGCTGGCGTTCAGCCGCCAGATGTTTGTGGAGTTCACTGTCTCCCAGACCATGGAGCATTTCCTCGCCTGCCACGAACACGGCTTCGCGGCGCTGGGTGGCGTGCCGTCCAAAATCATGGTCGACAATCTCAAGTCGGCGGTTCTGCAGCGCCTGGCCGGCGCCGCACCGGTGTTCAATCCGCGCTATCTCGACTTTGCCCGCCACCACGGCTTTGCGATCGAGGCCTGCAATGTCGCCCGCGGTAACGAGAAGGGCCGCGTCGAGCGAGGTGTCGGCTACGTCAAAAAGAATTTCCTGCATGGGCTCGAGTTGGCCGACTTCAGCACCATCCACGCGGCCGCACAGGTCTGGCTCGACACCATCGCCAATGTGCGCGTCCACGGCGAAACGCAACAGCGCCCCGTCGATTTGTTGGCGCAAGAGCGTCCACGTCTGGGACCGCTCAATCCGCACCCCTACGACATCGCACACACTTCGACCAGCGTCGCCTCCAGCCAATTCCGTATCACCCTGGACACCAATCAGTATTCAGTCCCCGCCGCATATGCTCACCGCCGATTGACGGTCAAAGCCTATCCGGACCGGATCTGCATCTACTTCGACAACCAGCTCATCGCCCGTCACACGCGCTGCTATGGTCGTCACGAGGACATCGAGGAGCCGGACCACGCCAAGGGTCTGATCGCCCAGCGCAGCCG
>DAHVFK010000057.1 GCA_027317055.1 Betaproteobacteria bacterium
TGGCGCGCTTGGTGCGCGCGTCGGTGTCGCCTGCGCGGTAGCGCCTGAGCAGCTCGACCTGCAGGTGATTGAGCGGATCGAGGTAGGGAAAGCGGCTGCGTATCGAGCGCGCCAGCGTCGGGTTGTCCGCCAGCAGCTCGGCGCGGCCCGTGATCTGCGCCAGCCAGTGCCGGGTGCGGTGCCATTCGGCCGCGATGTCGCCGAAAACGCGCTTGCGCAGTTGCTCGTCCGGCACCAGCTCGGCGTAGCGCGAGGCGACCGCCAGGTCGGTTTTGGCGAGCACCATGTCGAGGTTCGACAGCACGCTCCTGAAGAACGCCCAGCGCTCGTGCATCGCGCGCAGTTCCTCGAGTTCGGCGCCGGGACGCGCCAGCCATTGCTCGACCGCGCTGCCGAAGCCGTACCAGCCGGGCAGCATCAGGCGGCACTGGCTCCAGCTGAAGACCCACGGGATGGCCCGCAGATCCTCCAGGCGCGCGGATCCGCGGCGCGCCGAGGGCCGGCTTCCGATGTTCAGGTCGGCGATTTCGGCGATCGGGGTGGAGGCGCGGAAGTACTCCAGAAAACCCGGAGTCTCCTTGACCAGTGCGCAGTACGCGCGGTAGGCGAGCGAAGACAGCTGCTCCATCACCTTTGCGTCGCGCTCCCGCTCGCGGTCGCTGCGCGGCCGCGCGCCCAGGCTCGCCTCCAGCGTCGCCGCGGCCAGCGTTTCCAGGTTGCGCCGACCGGTCTCCGGGTCGGCGTACTTGCTCGCGATCACTTCGCCCTGTTCGGTCAGGCGCAACGCGCCGTCCACGCTGTCCGCCGGCTGCGCCAGGATCGCGTCGTAGCTCGGCCCGCCGCCCCGGCCCACGGTGCCGCCGCGGCCGTGGAACAGGCGGAGGCGCACCCCGTGCGCGTGACAAACGCGCACCAGGCCGGTGGAGGCTTCGTGCAGCGACCAGCTCGACGCGAGGTAGCCGCCGTCCTTGTTGCTGTCGGAGTAGCCGAGCATGACCTCCTGCTCGCCGCCGCGCGAATCGATCCACGAGCGGTAAAGCGGCAGCTTGAGCGCGCGATCGATGATCGCGCCGCTGCGCTCGAGGTCAGCGACCGACTCGAACAGCGGGATGATGTCCAGCCCGAGCTCGCAGTGCGTGCCCGGCATGAGCAGTCCCACCTCGCGCAGGAGCACGCCCACTTCGAGCAGATCGGAAACGGATTCGCAGTGCGAGATGACATAGTGCGGCACGGCGCGCGCGCCGAAGCGGCGGAGCCCTTCGGCTGCGGCATCCAGCACGGCCAGCTCGCGCTGCACGCGCTGCGAATACTCGAGGTGGGGCGAGCGCAGCGGCCGCGGCCCGGCCAGCTCGCGCGCGAGCAGCGCAATGCGCGCCTCCTCGTCCTGGGCGGCATAGTGGGCTTCCACCCCCGCGCGCGCGAGCAATTCCGCGACGCAGGCTTCGTGCTCGTCCGAGCTCTGCCTCAGGTCGATCGGAGCGAGATGGAATCCGAACACGCTCACCAGCCGGCGCAGGCGCGCGAGCCGGCCCTGCGCGAGGCGCCCGGCGCCTTGTTCGACCAGCGCCTGGTCGACGACGTCGAGGTCGGCGGCAAGCTCCTGCGCGCTCGCATAGGGCGGTCTGTGCGCGCTTGGCTCGAGCGCGGCGTGCCGGCCGGCGAGCGCTTCGTCGCTCCCCGCCAGGCGCGCATAGATGCCGGCGAGCGCGCGGCGATACGGTTCGTCGCGGCGGTAGGGCGAGTCGTCGCCGGAGGCGTCGGCCAGGGCGCACAGCGCCTGCGGCACCGGCTTGACCCGGGTCGATATCGAAAGCTCCATGCCGAGCCTGTTCACTTCGCCCAGGTAGTGCTCGAGCACCAGCTCCGCCTGCTGCGCGAGGGCGGTCGAGAGCGTGTGCGCCGTGACGTTCGGGTTGCCGTCGCGGTCGCCGCCGATCCAGCTGCCGACCGTGAGGAACGGTGCCAGCCACGGCACGCGCGCGAGGCCGAAGTCCTCCTGCAAAGCGCGCTCCAGATCGTCGTAAAGGCGCGGCAGCTCCTCGAGGAAGGTCATGCGGAAGTACGCCAGGCCATTCTTTATTTCGTCCGTCACTTCCAGCTTGGTGAGGCGCAGCATCGAGGTGAGCCACAGGCGCAGCACCTCGCGCCGCAGCCGCGCGTCGCGCGGCGCGTCCTGGGGCGTCGCCAGCAGGCGCGCAATCTCGCGCTCGCAATCGAGGATGCTCTGGCGCTGGACTTCGGTCGGGTGCGCGGTCAGGACGGGGCTCACCCGCGCGCGGTCGAACCAGGCCAGCAGCTCCTCGCCGCGCAAGCCTTCGTCGCGCAGGCGTGCGAGCGCATAAGCCATGCTGCCGGGGCGCGGCGGCGAGCCGGCTTCGGCATGCGCATGGCGCCTTCGGTTCTGCTGCGTGTCCTCGGCGATGTTGAGCAGATGCGAAAAGTAGCTGAAGGCGCGCACCACGTGCAGCGTCTGCTCGATATCGAGCGCGTTGAGCAGCCCTTCAAGCTCGGACTTCGCTTCCTGCGCGCCCGACTCGGTGCGCCTGAACGCGACCGCCGTCTGGCGGATGAGCTCGATGCGGTGGAGCATCTCCTCGCCGACCTGCTCGCGGATCGCGTCCCCCAGCAGGCGGCCGAGCAGGCGCCGGTCCTCGCGCAGCAGGTGTTCTTTCGCGTCCTCGGCGGCTTCGGCAATGGATTCCACGGACGGCAATTCTACGCGCCGGCGGACACGATCCAGCCTTCGCCGCGCGGCACGCTGCGCGGCAGGCCCCAGTCCGGACGCGTCGCCGCCCACGCGGCCTGGACCGCGCACAGCACCGCGTCGAGCGAGTCGCCCGATCCGTCTGCCACGATTTGCCTCTTGATTTCGTTGTTACTGAAGAAAATTCTCAGTCGCAGGGGATGATCGCCGCGCTCGAGCGCGCGTACGATGCGGCGCCTTGCCGCTTTGCGCGCCGGCGTCTGCAGCGCGCGCGCGTCGCTCTTGTAGGAAGCGCGCACGACCGCGCGTGCCAGCATGCCCGGGTAGGCCTCGAGCGCGACGCGCGCCCGGTCGCCGGCGGCAAGGCCGGGAATGTGCACGCCCGCCGCCGCGAGACGCGGCGCGCCCTCGTGGAACATGAGCGCGACCGGCGGATTGACCAGCTTCATCGGACTGGACGATCCCGCCGGCCCGTCGGTGGCGCGGTGCGCGTACTTGTTTCCGGCGGGGCGCGACGCGCGGTAGGCGTCGAGGGTAGCGCGCAGCTCGGCGCGGGTCAGGCGCGCGCAGTGCCTGACCAGCGCCCTCCAGCCGCGCGGCCAGCCGAGGTCGCGCACCAGCTCGGTGGGCAGCCCGAACGGAAAGTCGAAGCCGCCGGTCCAGGGCCCGGGGCGCGCGAGCAGCGCTTCGAAGGCGGCGAAGTCGACCAGCGGCTCGAGCGCCAGTACGCGCAGTGCGCCCGCGCGCAGCTCGGCGCGGGCCAGCGTGATCGGCTTGGTTCTGCGCGGCGTCGACGTGAAATCGACGCCGATAACGCGCATCGCAGGACGGCTAGTCGTGCGTGAGCGACTTGGTGGTGAACAGGTATTCCTTAAGCTCCTTGTCGAAGCTTGGGTCCTTGCGTCGGATCCACTCGAGCACCATTGACGCATGCTCCTTCTCCTCGTCCCGGTTGTGCGCCAGGATCGCCTTGAGCACCTTGTCCTTGCAGGCGTCGACGCGCTGGTTGTACCAGTCGACCGCCTCCAGCTCTTCCATCAGCGAGGTGATCGCGCGGTGCATGTCGCGCGTCTCTTCGGTCATCTCGCCGATCGGCTCGTGGTAACCCTCGTTCGCCATAACTCGTTCTCCCGGTGAATATGCTTCGAAGCTCGATGAAGGGGTTCATTGTAGCCGGCGCCGCTAGCCGGCTTTCGCGTTTTCGAGGTACTTGCGCGAAGTGCGTGGGTCGAGTCCGGTGCGCCGCTCTGCTTCAGCTGCCGCTCGCTCGGCTCGGCGCGCGCCGCCGTGTGGCGGGCGCTCGAGCTCGGCCTCACTTGATCATCGACTCCGGGATCGCGCTGTTCTTGCGCCCGGCGACGCCGAAATAGTGCAGCGGCCGGCCGTCCACCGAGAGCCGGTGCCGGTAGCGCTCGATATGGTGGATGTCGAGGTGCTCGGTCAGGATCAGGTTCTTGACGAACATGGAAAAGCCGCTGGTGTCGCGGTTGTCGAGGAAGCTCTCCTTGATATTGAAAGCGATCCAGCCTCCGTCCTCGACCAGGTTGAAGCTCTCCCAGAAGGCGCGCACCGGAATGTCGCCGAAGCCGAGCGCGGCGACGGTCACCATGCAGTTGAAGCGCCACTCGACCAGTTCCTCGCGCTGCCGGGATTCGAGCTTGGTCAGGTCGTTGACGTAGTACTGGTCGTAGACGCCTCCGCGGTCGCGCGCCGCGGCGTCGCGCGCGGGCGTGGAGATGTCGAGGCCGACGACGCGCGCCACGCCGTGCTGCCTGAGCTCCTCGCCGACCATGCCGTTGCCTGCGCCCAGGTCCAGCACGCGCAGCTCGGAAAAGCTCTCCGATGCGGTGCTCATCGTGTAGTGCAGGATGTCGATCACCTTCTTCGGCGAGCAGCACTTGAGCCGGTCGTAGAACAGCTGCTCGTAAAGGCCGGGGCGGTTGTAGATCGCGTCGTAGTCGTGAAAACGCAGTTTCACTTCCTCGCCGGACGGGTCGGTGAGCAGAAAGTACGCTTCGTCCTGATCCAGTTGATGTGGGTCCGTTGCGGGTAGTCGAATGCGGTGCCTGCGCATGCAGAAGCGTCGCCTATTAGAGTTCCTTCATTGCGGGATGCCCGCCTGGAAAGGCGGGTGCGGGGCCTCTATTCTGCCCCGAATGCGCCGATCGCTCAAATCGCGGCGCGGCGCAGGGCTTCGGCGGACAGGTTGAAGGTGCGCCCGAGACCGGCGACGAAGCGCGCGTCGCGCGGCACGATGCGCCAGAAGCTGAAATCGGCCAGCGCGAATGTCACCGCCGAGGCGGGGAAACGCCCGAGCCAGGCGGCCTTGAGGCGCTCGAACGGCTCGCCTTCGCCGGCGAGCGCGAGCGCCTCGCCGCGCAGCGTGACGCGCGCCAGCGTCTGCGGGTCGGCGCGCCCGTCGTCGCCCTCGACGATCGCGAGCGAGACGCGCGGGTCGGCGAGCATGTCCTGCGTGTGCCATGCGAGCCGGCTGACGCGCAAGGAAACGGCGCCGAAGTCGGCTTCGGGCAGGAACGCCACCATCGATACCATCGGTGCGCCCTGGCGCACGGTGCCGAGCGCGGCGACGCGCACGTCCCGGATCAATCGCGCGAGCAAGGCGGAGGCGTCAGCGTCCATGAGAGCCATTGTAGTATTCTCGCGCCACTGTGCGTTACGAACTCCTGATCGGCCTGCGCTACACGCGCGCCAAGCGCCGCAACCACTTCATCAGCTTCATCTCGCTCATCTCGATGGCGGGGATCGCGCTCGGCGTCGCCGCGCTGATCGTCGTGTTATCGGTGATGAACGGCTTTCAGCAGGAGCTGCGCGCGCGCATCCTGGGCGTGGTTTCGCACGTCCAGGTCATGGGAGCCGAGGGCGGCCTGAGGCACTGGCAGGAGACGGCTGCGGCTGCAGCACGCAATCCGCACGTGGTCGCCGTGGCGCCGTTCGTCAGCGCGCAGAGCATGCTCACCTTCGGCCAGGCGGTGCGCGGCGCGCTGGTGCGCGGCATCCTGCCGCGTGACGAGGAGCGGGTAGCGCAGTTCGGCACGCATATGCGCGCCGGCAGCCTCGATGCGCTGCAGCCGGGGCGCTTCGGCATCGTGCTCGGGGTCGACCTGGCGCGGGCGCTGGGCGTGCTGCCCGGCGAAAAGGTCGCGCTTATCGCGCCGCAGGGGCTGGTGACGCCGGCCGGAGTGATCCCGCGCCTGAAGCAGTTCACGGTGGTGGGCATCTTCGACATCGGCTTCATCGAGGCGGACGCCGGGCTTGCGCTGATCAATCTGCAGGACGCGCAGAAGCTGTACCAGATGGGCGACGCGGTAAGCGGCGTGCGGCTCAAGCTCGACGACCTGTTCGCTGCGCCCGAAGTGGCGCGCGAGCTGACGGCGCGGCTCGGCCCGGACGTCTACGCCACCGACTGGACCCGCAGCCACGCCAACTTCTTCCGCGCGGTGGAGATCGAGAAGCGGGTCATGTTCATCATCCTGCTGCTGATCGTGGCCGTGGCGGCGTTCAACGTGGTCTCGGCTCTGGTGATGCTGGTGACCGACAAGCAGGCCGACATCGCGATCCTGCGCACCCTCGGCGCCTCGCCCGGCTCGGTGATGCAAATCTTCATGGTCCAGGGCGCGGTGATCGGCGTGATCGGAACCCTCGTGGGCGTGGTGTGCGGAGTGCTGCTTGCAATTAACATACCCACCTTGGTGCCGGCGATCGAGCGCGCGTTCAACGTCCAGTTCCTGTCCAAGAGCGTGTATCTTATTCCCGAGCTGCCTTCGGACGTGCACCTGCGCGACGTGGTCATCATCGGCCTGGTGTCGCTCGTGCTCTCGTTCATCGCCACGCTCTACCCGAGCTGGCGCGCCTCGCGCGTCAATCCGGCCGAGGCGCTGCGTTATGAGTGACGTGCTCGCCTGCCGCGGGCTGCAGAAGACCTACCGCGGGCCGACCGAGGTGCCGGTGCTGCGCGGCGTCGACCTCGACGTGAAGGTGGGCGAGCGGATCGCGATCATCGGACGCTCCGGCTCCGGCAAGAGCACGCTGCTGCACCTGCTCGGCGGGCTCGACGCGCCGAGCGGCGGCAGCGTGAGCGTCCGGGGCCGCGCGTTCAGCGCGATGGGCGAAGCCGAGCGCGGCCGCGTGCGCAACGCGACGCTCGGCTTCGTCTACCAGTTCCATCACCTGCTGCCTGAGTTCAGCGCGCGGGAGAACGTCGCCATGCCGCTGCTGATTCGCCGCATGCCGCGCGCGGACGCGCTGGAGCGGGCCGCCGCGGTGCTGCGCGAAGTGGGCTTGGGCGAGCGCCTCGAGCACCAGCCCGGCGAGCTCTCGGGCGGCGAGCGTCAGCGGTGCGCGTTCGCGCGCGCGATGGTCACCGAGCCGGCCTGCGTGCTGGCCGACGAGCCGACCGGCAACCTCGATCTGCGCACTGCGGACGAGGTGTTCGAGGCCATGGTGCGGCTGTCGGCGACCCATGACACCGCGTTCGTCATCGTCACCCACGACCCCGCGCTCGCGGCGCGCGCCGAGCGGACCTTCGAGCTGCGCGACGGGGTCTTGCATGAGGCAGCTCGCGCTCCAGGGTGAGCTCGTAGGGCGCATAGCCGAGCGCACGGTAAAAGCGCAGCGCGGCCTGGTTGGCGGCGAGCGTGCGCACCCGCAGGCGCGCCAGGCCGAGCGCCGCGAAGTGGCGCGCCGCATCCTCCAGCAGGGCCACGGCGATGCCGCGTGCGCGGGCGCCCGGCTCGACGTACAGGTCGGTGACCACGCCGTAGCGCCGCTCCCCCGGGCGCACGTGGTGCGAGCCGTGCTCCTCTTCCTCGACCCAGCCGACCAGGAAGCCCAGCCGCTCGTCGCCGCGCGCCGCCACCAGCACCCTTCCGCGCCGCTCGCGCGCCGCGCGCTCGAGGTGAACGAGGTGAGCCGCGGCGATGCGGCGGCCTTCGCGCCCCGCGTGCAGCGTGCGCTCGAGGTCCTGCAGCGCGGCGACGAACGTGACCAGCCGCGGCCGGTCGGCGGGCTGCGCATCGCGCACCATGAAACGGGGAGTGATCTTCATGTCCGACGCTCCTCGCGACGCGCACGCCGGCGCGCGCGCCAGGCGAGCACGACGTAGGCGCGCCAGGCGAGGCGCACGCCGAAGTAGCCCAGCGCCGCGAGCGTGCAGGCGAGAGCGACCAGCCCCACCGCGAGCGGCTTGCCGAGCGAGAGCGACCAGTGCACGAGCGAGTGCACTGATGCGGCGAGCTGCGTCCAGTCGAGATCCGGCGGCCGCGTGATTCGTGCCTGGCCCCCGGCGCCGAGCAGCAGCGTGCCGTATTCGTAGGCGAGCAAGTACAGCGGCACGATGGTGAAGGGGTTCGTATATAAGGTGGTGACGAGCGCGACCGGCAGGTTGCGGTGCAGCGGAACCGCGAGCAGCGCCGCAGTGAGCATTTGAAGCGGTCCCGGCACCAGCCCGGCGAACAGCCCGATCGCGACGCCGCCGGCGACCGATTCGCGGTTCAGGTGCCACAGATTGGGGTGGTGCAGCAGCGAGCCGAACACCGCCACGATGCGGTAGGAGCGGACCTTCGCGGCGTCGGGCAGGTATTTGCGGAAGAACTTTCGCGGCATGGTCATCCGGTGCGCAGCCCGGCCGTTGTATTGTAGATGACGGCGGGAGTGCTTGCTTTCGTGGCGGGGGTACTGCTGCTGCAGGTGCAGGGCGCGCTCCCGGCCGCGGCCTGGCTGTGGAGCCTGCCGGCGTGCCTCGTGCTCGGCGCCTGGCGCCCGGGGCTGAGACTCGCCGTGGCCTTCGCCGCCGGATTCCTGTGGGCCGCGAGCTGGGCGCAGTTTCGCCTCGCAGACCGGCTGGCACCCGGGCTGGAGGGGCGCGAGCTGCAGCTGGTGGGCGTTATTTCCGGCCTGCCCGCCACAGGCGAACGCGGCCTTCGCTTCGATTTCGAGCCCGAGTCCGCACCGCCCGGCGTTCGGCTGCCGCGCAAGCTGCGCCTGGCGTGGTACGCGCCGCCGGCGCCGGCACCCGCGCCCGAGGTGCACCCCGGCGAGCGCTGGCGCCTCGCGCTTCGGCTGCGCCGCCCGCATGGCCAGGTCAACCCGCACGGCTTCGATTACGAGGCCTGGCTGCTCGAGCGCGGCATCGGCGCAACCGGCTACGTGCGCGCGTTCCCGCCGCCGCTGCGCCTGGGGGCGCGTAACGGCGCCCTCGACCGCGTCGAGCAGGCGCGCGAGGCGGTGCGCGAGCGCTTCCTGCGCGTGCTCGGCGCCACCCCGGCGGCGGGGGTCCTCGCCGCGCTCGCGATCGGCGATCAGCGCGCGATCTCGAGCGAGGAGTGGCGCCTGTTCCGGCGCACCGGGGTGACCCATCTGATGAGCATCTCGGGGCTGCACGTGACGCTGGTGTCGGGTCTGGTCGCCTGGCTGGTCGGCTTCGGCTGGCGGCGGGTGCCGCGCCTTTGCCTGTTGCTGCCGGCGCGCAAGGCGGCCGCTGCGGCGGCGGTCGCGGCGGCGCTCGGCTACACCTTGCTCGCCGGCTTCGGCGTGCCGGCGCAGCGCACCCTGCTGATGGTGTGCGTGGTCGCGCTCGCGCTGTGGTCGGGGCGCCTGGTCTCGCCCGCGCGTACGCTCGCGCTCGCACTCGGCGCGGTGGTGCTGTCCGATCCGTGGGCGCCGCTCGCGCCCGGATTCTGGCTCTCCTTCGGCGCGGTGGCGCTCATCTTCTACGTCGCCGCGGGCTGGACCGGCGCCGAGCCGAGGCTCCTGCAGTGGGGGCGCATCCAGTGGGCGGTGACGCTGGGGCTCGCGCCGGCGGCGCTGTTGCTGTTCGGGCAGGTGTCGCTGGTGGGCCCGCTCGCCAACGCCGTTGCGATTCCGCTCGTGTCGGTGGTGGTGACGCCGCTCGCGTTGCTGGGCGCTGTCCTGCCGCTGGACGCCATCCTGCAGTGCGCCGCCTGGCTCGCCGAGCGCCTGCTGGAGTTTCTCGAGGCCTGTGCCGCGCTGCCGCTCGCGATCTGGCAGGTGCGCGTGCCGCCGCCCTGGTCGGTGCTGCTCGCGCTCGCCGGCGTGGCCTGGCTGCTGGCGCCGCGCGGCCTGCCGTGGCGCGCGAGCGGCCTCGCCCTCATGCTGCCCGCGTTCGCGCTGCCGGCGAGCGCCCCGGCGCCCGGCGAGGCCTGGATCACCGCGCTCGACATCGGCCAGGGGCGCGCGGTGCTGGTGCGCACCGCGCGCCACGCGCTGCTGGTCGACGCCGGGCCCGCGTTCGCGGGCGAAGGCGATGCCGGCGAGCGCATTGTCGTGCCGCTGCTGCTCGCGAGTGGCGTGGCGCGCCTGGACGCGATGGTGCTGTCGCGCGACGATTCCGGCCATGTCGGCGGCGCGCTGTCGGTGATGGAAAACGTGCCGACCGGCGCGCTGCTGAGCTCGTTGCCTGCGCGCCATCCGGCGCTCGCGCTGGCCGCGGCGCAGCGGCGCTGCGCGCCGCGCGACGCCTGGGAGTGGGATGGCGTGCAATTCGAAGTGCTAGGCGAGGGCTGCGCGCTGCGCGTCAGCTCAGGCGGGCACGCCGTGCTGCTCCCGGGCGCCCGCGCGCGCGCGCCCGAGGCCGCGCAGGCGCCGGGCTGGGCGGTGTTCTCGGTCGGCTACCGCAACCGCTTCCGTCAGCCGAGCAAGGCGGTTCTCGCGCGCTATCTCGCCACCGGCGCCCGCACGCTGCGCACCGACCGCGACGGCGCGGTAAGCGTGCGGCTAGGTGCGGCCGGGGTCACGGTCGAAACCGAGCGAGTGCGGCGGGCGCGCTACTGGCGCGGCATATAATCGTCCGGCGGAATCCTCCGCACCACAATCGCGAGGAGGCGGACATGGCCAAGAAAAGTGCAGAGGCGGTCTATCGCGTCACCGAGGTGATCGGCACCAGCACCCAGTCGTGGGAAGACGCGGCGCGCAACGCGGTCAAGACGGCGTCCAAGTCGCTGCGCGACCTGCGCATCGCCGAAGTCACCAAGCTCGACGTCAAGGTGGAGAACGGCAAGGTTGCCGCGTTTCGCACGCGCCTGTCGCTGTCGTTCAAGTACGGCGCCTGAGGCATGGCGGCGCCCGGGTCCGAGTTCACGGCGATCGTGCGCGTGGCCGGCCCCGGGCGGCTGGAGGAGTTTCGCGAGCAGCTGCGCTGGCTGATGGTGCGCGACGTCGACGCCGAAAACTATACCGAGCACCACGCCGGCGACGCGCTTGAATACCGCTTCGAGCTCAAGAAGGGCGTTCCGTTCTCCGCTTTCGCCAACGCCTCGGAGGAGTTTCCGGAGCTGCGCGTCGAGGCGGAGTGGCGCAATATCGCGCAGGGCGTGCGCGGCCGGGCGATCATCCAGAGCGGCCGGCTGCTCGACCACGAGACCGCACCGCTCGACAGCGGGCTGCTCGCGCTCGAGGTCGAATGCGGCGCCCAGGGCGAGCTCGTGTTCGGACTGGCCTGCGTGCGCGACGGCGAGGCCTGGCTCGGGTACTGCGCGAGCGCCGAGCGGCACGCGTATTTCCAGCTCCTGCCATCGGGCGAGCTGCGCCTGGACGAGAGCGCGAGCGGGTGCTGGAGCGCACCGAACGGCGAGGAGATCGCGCCCGCGCTGCTCGAGCGGCTGGAGGAGATCGCGTTTCGCTTCGCCGGCGACTGGCTCTGGTACGACGAGGACGCTTCGCCCGCGACCATGCTCGAGCGCAAGCGCTACGCCGACCACGGCTGGGTGGTGGCGGGCGCCAATCTGAAGTCGGAGCAGCTGCTTCGCGTCGGCCTCGGGCAGGCCTTCAGCACCCTGGCGCCGGAGGCGCGGGTGCTGCGCGAGCGGCTGCGCAGCGCGTGGGCACGCAAGGCGTGAGCCCGGTCGCGCGCCGGCGCAGCGTGCGCTGCGTTTCGGGCCAGGGCCTGCACCGCATCGCCTACCAGGAGTGGGGCGACCCGGGCAACAAGCGCGTGCTGCTGTGCGTGCACGGCCTGACGCGCTGCGCGCGCGATTTCGACCTGCTTGCCGGCGCGCTGGCCGAGCGCTACCGGGTGATCTGTCCGGACATGGCGGGGCGCGGCGATTCGGACTGGCTGGCCGACCCGACGCTGTACGGCCTGCCGCAGTACGTCGCCGACGTTGTGACCCTGATCGCGCGGCTCGACGTCGAAGCGGTGCACTGGGTCGGTACCTCGATGGGCGGCCTGGTCGGGATGGCGCTCGCGGCGCAGCGCGATACGCCGGTGACGAAGCTGGTGCTGAACGACGCCGGACCGGTCGTAAGCAAGGTGTCGCTGGAGCGCATCGCCGCCTACGTCGGCCTGGCGCCGGCCTTTCCCGATCTGGACGCCGCGGAACGGTACGTGCGCGCGGTCTCGGCGCCGTTCGGCCCCCACAGCGACGCCGAATGGCGCTTCCTGACCGAAGTCGTGGTGCGCCGCGATGCCGACGGTGGCTATCGCATGCACTACGACCCGCGCCTGGGCGAGCCGCTGCGCGCGCACATGCCGGACAAGGACCTCGAGCTGTGGCCGCTCTACGAGGCGGTGCGTTGCCCGACCCTGGTGCTGCGCGGCGAGCTTTCGGACCTGCTCACGCGCGCGACCTGCGAGCGCATGGCCGGCTGCGGGCCGAAGGCGAAAGTGGTCGAAATCGCCGGAGTCGGCCACGCACCGACCCTGCTGCACCGCGACCAGATCGAGGTGGTAAAGGCGTTTCTGCTGACATGAGCGACCGCGTCGGAATCGGCATCATCGGCCTGGGCG
>DAHVFK010000580.1 GCA_027317055.1 Betaproteobacteria bacterium
CTATCAGAGCGCGGCCGAGCTGGCTTCCGACTTGCGCCAATGCGAGCGGCAGCTTACTTCCCCGGAACCCGGCTCCGGCCAGCAAGAGCTGTTCTCGGCCATCCTGAGCGCGAGCTCCAGGCTGTCGGTCGCCGACCCCGGCGGAAAGACGCTCGCCCACGCGCAGACGTTCGACCGCACGCGCGACGACGACCAGTCGACGCTGCCGCTCGACAAGCCGGCCGGGCACCGCCTGGCGCGCGGCTTCGACTCGTTCGAGGCAACGCAGCGCCTCGCCGCGCTCACCGATGCGGATGCGCCGGAGGCGGCCAGCGTCGAGCGCAACGCGCTCACCGCGACGCAGATTATGGACTCGGTTCCGAATCCCGCTCGGCGCGGCTGGCGCCGGCGCGATTGGCTGGTTGTGAGCGGCGCAGCGATCCTCGGCGCGCTGGTCGCGCGTCGCATCGTGCGCGGCGCGAAGCGCTAGCTCCCGCAGCGAGCCACTAAATCACGGACCGGAGCGACGGGCGGAGCGCTATCTTGTAGCCGTCGCCGCCCAACGCCGAGTGGGAAATCTTTTTCATAACAGCCTGTTAGAATTGCGCGTCACGCA
This sequence comes from Betaproteobacteria bacterium, assembly GCA_027317055.1. Lineage (GTDB taxonomy): Bacteria > Pseudomonadota > Gammaproteobacteria > Burkholderiales > SG8-39 > DAHVFK01. Next base: position 596 of record DAHVFK010000580.1, read on the forward strand.
TCGGCAGCAGACGTGCATCTAGATTCTCTCGACGCGACGCTGGGCCTGGCCCTGGTCTGGGTATGCCTCGGCCTGGCAGGCCTCCTGGCACCCGCGAGCATCCGCCTCGTCAGCCGGGTGCTGTTTCCGATCGGCGCGCTGACCGGCCTGGCGCTCGCCGCAGTGGCCCTGCCGGCGATCTTTGGACCGGCGCTGGCGCGAGTGCTGCCGCTCGGCCTGCCGGACCTGCCGTTCCACGCCCGCCTCGACGCGCTGTCCGCGTTCTTCCTGCTGCTGCTCGGCGCGGTGTCGGCCGGCGTGTCGCTGTTCGCGTGCGGCTACTTCCGCAAGGGCGAAGGCACGCCACCCGGCTTGCAGGGCCTCTACTACCATCTGTTCCTTGCCAGCATGGCGCTGCTGCTGCTGGCCGACGACGCCTACTTCTTCATGGTTTGCTGGGAGTCGATGGCGCTTTCGTCCTACTTCCTGGTCACCAGCGATCATCGACACGCCGAGATCCGCCGCGCCGGTTACCTCTACCTCCTGATGGCGCACCTCGGCGCGATCGCAATTCTGCTCTGCTTCGGCGCGCTGCAAAGCGGCAGCGGCGACTACAGCTTCGAGGCCATGCGCCAAGTCGCGCCGTCCTCGGGCTGGGCGACCGTTGCGTTCCTTCTGGCGCTGGTCGGATTCGGGGGCAAGGCGGGAATCCTACCCCTGCACGCGTGGCTGCCCGAAGCGCACCCCGCCGCGCCCTCCCCGGTCTCGGCGCTGATGAGCGGGGTCATGCTGAAGACCGCGATCTACGGCATGCTGCGCGTCACCCTCGACCTGATCGGCTTCCCGTTGTGGTGGTGGGGCGTCATCGCGCTCGCCCTCGGCCTGCTGTCCGCGCTGTTCGGGGCCGTCTACGCCGCGGTGCAGACGGACATGAAGCGCCTGCTCGCCTACTCGTCGATCGAAAACATCGGTCTCATCTTCGCCGGCTTCGGGCTGACCCTGCTGTTTCGCGGCTTCGCCATGAACGCGCTCGCCGCGCTCGCGCTCACCGCGACGCTGTATCACTGCCTCAATCACGCATTTTTCAAGAGCCTGCTGTTTCTCGCCACCGGTTCCGTGCTGCACTCCACCAGCGAGCGCAGCCTCGGCCGCCTGGGAGGACTGATCCACCGCATGCCGTGGGTCGCCTGGACCGCGCTCGTCGGCACAGTTGCAATTGCCGGGCTGCCGCCGCTCAACGGCTTCGTGTCCGAGTGGCTGCTGCTGCAGGCATTCCTGTTCAGCCCCAGCCTGCCGCATTCCTACCTCAACATGCTGGTGCCGATCGCCGCCGCCTCGATCGCGCTCACCGCGGCATTGTCGGGCTTCGTCATGGTGAAGTTCTACGGCGTAGTCTTTCTCGGCCAGCCGCGCGAGCCCAAGCTCGCGGAAGCCCACGACGCCGGCTCGTGGGAGCGCCTCGGCCTGCTCTTGCTCGCGGCCGTCTGCGTGGTGCTGGGGCTGGTGCCGGCAACCGTGATCGGCATGCTCGATCCGATCACTCGCGCGCTCGCGGGC
>DAHVFK010000581.1 GCA_027317055.1 Betaproteobacteria bacterium
GTCCTGCTCGCGCCCGGCGTAGCCGGCCGGCCGCTCATTCTGGTAGGCGTTGCGCGCGATCTCGACGAACGGCGCGCCGACCAGTTCGCCTGCGCGCCGCCCGCCGCCGAAGAGCTGCGCGTAGGCGTCGTCGCACACCACCAGACGGTCGTCGCCGTCCCAGACCGCCATTGCATCGGGAAAGCTCTCGATCGCGTCGCGCAGGCGCGCTTCGCTGCCGGCCAGCCGCTGGGTCAATTCCTCGTTGCGCAGCCGGGCGCGCAGCGCCTCGATCACCGCGCCGTGGATGTCGCGGTAGACCCGCACCATCACCAGGCCGAACACCACGACCGTCAGGCCGAGCAGCTTGTAGGTCCGGCCCGGCTGCAGCAGCAGCTGCGCCGCGATCGCGACCGAGGGCAGCGCGGCGAAGGCATAGAACGCGAGCCGGCTCGCGGCGTAGATTCCGGCCGCGCCGATGATGCTGCCGCCGACCACGAATACCACCGCCATCTGCAGCAGCGGGCCGCTGTCCGGAAACAACACCGCCGGCGCGTAGGCCCAGATCGCGCCAGTGGTAAGCGCGCCGAGCGCGAAGCGATGCTCCCACCGGCGCGCGGCGCCCGCGGCGCCGGCATGCGCGAAGCTGCGGTGCAGCGCAATGCGCGCCAGCGTCACCACCAGCACGGCCGCGTACCATCCCAAAAGCTCGGTCTCCTGCCTCGCCCCCCACAGCACGGCGACCAGGATTGCGGCGTTGGCGAGCGTCGTTGCGTACGCGGGCCGGGCCACTCGGTACAGGGTGGAGACCCGGGCCGCCTCGAGGCTTTGATCTTCGCCTGCCGCCGCTGCGCGCTGCTCCATGTCAGGCTTCAAGCAGTGCTTCCAGCACCGCGCACCACGCCGTGCCGAGGTTCTCGAGGCTGTAGCCGCCGCCGCCGAAAGCCATCAGGCGCCCCCGGGCGTGGCGCTCGGCGAGCGCCGCGAGCCGCCGCGCAGCGTGCGCATGCGCTGCGGGCGTCAGGCGCAGGTCGGCGAGCGGATCGCCCGCGAGGCCGTCGGCGCCGCACTGCAGGATCACGAACTGCGGCGCGCAACCCTCGATGAAGCGCTCGGCCTCGTCCCAGGCGCGGAAGAACTCCGCATCGCCCGCCCCCGGGCGCAGCGGCAGGTTGAGTTTGGTGCCGAGGGCGGCGCCGGTTCCCGCCTCGTAGGCGAAGCCCGAGCCGGGGTAAAGAAACGATCCGTCCTCGTGGATGTCGGCGACGATCAGCTCGGGGTCGTCCTCGAACTCGTAGTACACCCCGTCGCCGTGGTGCACGTCGATGTCGACGTAGGCGATGCGGCTGATCCCGTGCTCCGCGCGCAGCGCCTCGATCAGCACGCCCAGGTCGTTGAACACGCAGAATCCCGCAGCCGCGCCGCGGCGCGCGTGATGCAGGCCGCCGATCGGCTGGAAGGTGCGCCGCGCCTCGCCGCGCACGATGCGCCGCGCGCCATCGAGCGCCGCGCCGACCAGGTGCGCTGCCGCCTCGTAGCAACCCGCAAAGGCCGGCGTGTCGCCGTCATCGAGGTAGCCCGCCCCTTCGCGCGAGGCGGCAATCACGCGCTCGACGTACTCGGGACGGTGAAAGCGCTCGATCTCTTCGCGCAGCGCGGGCGCGGACCGCGCCAGGGTGACGCGGGCGTCGATCCCGCGCGCCGAGGCGGTGCGCCAGAACGCCCCCTGGCGATCGACCGAGAGCGGGTGCCCGGCGGGAAAGCCGTAGGCGCCGAGCTCGTCGCTCAGGAACAGGTGCGTCGCGCCCGGCATCGCCCGGCCCTCCGTTTGTCAGCCGGACTTCTCGACTTGCACCAGGCAATCGTAGAAGGTCGCGCCGCCGCCCAGATCGGCGGTGCGCTGCGAGGTAACCTGGTTTGCGTTGCGCCCGTCGGGCGAGAATTTCTTCCACCAAACCGACGGCGCCACCACCACGCCGCGCCGCGGCTTGCCGTTCACGCTCGCGCGCAGGCTGAACTCGCCGCGCGCGTTGAAAACGCGCACCCGGTCGCCGTCGCGGATTCCGCGCGCCGCCGCGTCCTCCGCATGCATCTCGAGCCTCGGCTCGCCTTCGAACTCGCGGAACCGTTTCAGGT
>DAHVFK010000582.1 GCA_027317055.1 Betaproteobacteria bacterium
ATCTACTGCGGCGTGCCCGCAGCCGTGGTCGCGTTCCGCTGCGCCAAGGAAGTCTTCAAGGACCGCGGAGTGTGACCCCGCTCAGGACGGTCGCCTTCGTCGGCCTGGGACAGATGGGCCGGCCGATGGCTGCCAACCTCGAACAGGCGGGCTTTTCGCTGCGCAGCTTTGACCTGAAGGGCGGCGGCAACTGCGAATCGGCCGCCGAGGCGGCCGTTGGGGCGGAGGTATTCCTCACCATGCTGCCCGACGGCAACGCGGTGCGTGAGTGCGTGCTCGGCGCGCAGCTTCACGCGGGCACGCTGGTGCTCGACATGAGCTCGTCCGACCCGGTCGGCACGCGCCACCTGGGCGAGACCCTCGCCGCGGCAGGTGTCGCGCTGGTCGATGCGCCTGTCTCGGGCGGAGTGAAGAAGGCGATCGACGCCAGCCTCGCAATCATGGCGGGCGGCGAGGCGGCGCAGATTGAGCGCGCGCGGCCACTGCTGGAGAAGATGGGCGGCCGCATCTTCCTCACCGGGCCGCTTGGCAGCGGGCACGCGATGAAGGCGCTCAACAACTACGTTTCCGCGGCCGGCATGATCGCTGCCTCGGAGGCGCTGGTGGCCGGCGCGCGCTTCGGCCTCGACCCCGCGGTAATGACCGACATTCTCAATGCCTCGAGCGGACGCAACAACACCACCGAGGTAAAAGTGAACCAGTTCATGCTCTCGGGGACCTTCGCTTCAGGCTTCTCGGCGGCACTCATGGTCAAGGACGTCGCCACCGCCGCACACCTGGCCGAAGAAGTGGGCGCGAGCGCCGAATTCGCGCGCCACTGCACCGAGATCTGGCGCCAGGCGCTGCAGGCGCTCGGCCCGGGCGCCGACCATACCGCGATCTACGATTTCGTCGGCAAGCAAGCCAAGCGATGACCCATATCCTGCATCGCCAGCTGCGCGGCACGCTGCGGGTCGCGATCAGCGGGCACGGTATCGCGGTCGTCGACGGCCAAGGCAAGCAATACCTCGACGCCTCGGGTGGCGCCGCGGTGTCCTGCCTCGGCCACGGCCACCCCGATGTCCTGCGCGCGATGCACGAGCAGATCGACAGAATCGCCTACGCCCACACCAGCTTCTTCACCACCGAGATCGCCGAAGCGCTGGCCGACCACCTCATCGCGCGCGCGCCGGCCGGCATGTCGCACGTGTATCTCGTCTCGGGCGGCTCCGAGGCGGTCGAAGCGGCGCTCAAGCTCGCGCGCCAGTATTTCGTCGAGATCGGCGAGCCGCAGCGGCGCCACTTCATCGGGCGGCGCCAGAGCTACCACGGCAACACGCTCGGCGCGCTCGCGGTCGGCGGCAACGAATGGCGCCGGCGCCAGTTCGCGCCGCTGCTGATAGAGGTCACGCACGTGGCGCCATGCTACGAGTACCGCGACCGCTTGCCCGACGAATCGCCCGAAGCCTACGGCGAGCGCCTGGCGCGCGAGCTCGAGGAAACGGTTGAGCGCCTCGGGCCGCGCAGCGTGATCGGTTTCGTGGCCGAGACCGTCGGCGGCGCGACCTCCGGCGCGCTGCCGCCGGTGCCCGGCTATTTCCGCCGCGTGCGCGAGATCTGCGACCGCCACGGCATCCTGCTGATCGCGGACGAGGTGATGTGCGGCATGGGCCGCACCGGCACCCTGCACGCGCTCGAGCAGGAAGGCATCGCGCCGGACCTGATGGCGATCGCCAAGGGCCTGGGCGGCGGCTACCAGCCGATCGGTGCGCTGCTGGTGCAGGGGCGCATCATCGAGGCGTTGGCGAAGGGCAGCGGGTTCTTCCAGCACGGCCACACCTACATCGGCCATCCGGTGGCCTGCGCCGCGGCGCTCGCGGTGCAGAAGGTGATCGAGCGTGACTGCCTGCTCGAGGCGGTGCGCTCGCTCGGGGTGCGCCTGCGCGAGCGGCTGCAGATCGCCTTCGGCGAGCATCCGCACGTGGGCGACATCCGCGGCCGCGGCCTGTTCATGGCGATCGAGCTGGTCGAGGACCGGGCGAGCAAGCAGCCGTTCGACCCGGCGCGGCGCCTGCACGCCAAAATCAAGGCGCAGGCGATGGCGCAGGGGCTGATGGTCTACCCG
>DAHVFK010000583.1 GCA_027317055.1 Betaproteobacteria bacterium
GCCGCCGTGACGTCGGGATCGCTGCGCCACAGTACCTCGCACGCCGTGACCTCCTCCGCCCGACCCTTGATCTGGATCGGAAACAGGGTGCGGCAGCGACCGCGCAGGCCCGGCGACAACGCGTCCACGGTCTGTTGGCTGGCCAGCACCTGGTCGGCGTTGGCGAGCGCAACCAGGCGCGCGCACACGTTTACCGTGTCGCCGAACACGTCGCCTTCGGACAGCACCACCGGGCCGTAGGTCAACCCTATCTTGATCGACAGCTTTCCGTACGGGCGGGCGGGCAGCGGCGCAAGCAGCGCCATCATGTCGCAGGCAGCGTGCAGCGCGCCGTCGGAGTCCTCGAAGGCGCATACCATCGCGTCGCCGATGGTCTTGACCACGCTGCCGCCATGCTTCGTGACGCAAGGCTCGAGCAGGCCCAACAGGTGGCTGACCACCGACAGCGCGTGCGTGTCGCCGAGCGCTTCGTAGATCCGCGTGCTGTTGCTCACGTCGGCAAACAAGATTGCGCGTTGAACGTTTTGCAAGCTTCTTACCAGGCCGGCTTTCTTGTAAGCGCGATACTACCCGATGCGCTAGACGGCCAGCGGCGGCGCGAGGTCGCCGGGGGCGTCGATGTCGCGGATCACGCCGGGGTCGCCGCAGGGGATCTTCACCAGCTCGGCGGCGTGGCGCTCGAGCAGGGCGCGCGCGCCTTCGTCGCCGCCCAGGGCCTCGAGCTCGGCGCGGTACCGCCCGGCAATGCCGACCGGATGACCGCGGCGGGTGCGGAAGTACGGCGCCGCCAGCGGCGCGCCGGCGGCGAGCGCCTCGCACACGGCGGCGATCGTGCTCGGGCGCACGAACGGCATGTCGCCGAGCGCGATGATGTAGCCGCCTGCCTCGCCTGCCGCGCGCGCGCCGCAGGAGAGGCTCGCGCCCATGCCGCGCTCGGCCTCGAGGCAGGGCACCACCTCGCAGCCTTCGGCGGCGAGCGAGCGCGCCGTGTCGTCCGCACCGGGGCGAACGACCGCGATCACGCGCTCGAGCCGGGTCTTGAGGTGGCGCGCCGACTGGACCGCGATCGGCACTCCGTGCGGCAACCGGTGGCGCAGCTTGTCCGAGCCGAAGCGCGAGCCCGAACCTGCGGCGAGCAGCAGGCCGACGAGGTCCAGGGTCAGGCTTTCTGCGGCGCGACTTCGCAGGCCGAAGGCGCGAAGCGGCTCATTTCCTTCGCCGCCCAGTCCGGGGCGGCCACGCCGTGGCGCGCGGCGGTCATCTCGGCCAGGATCGCGACCGCGATCTCGGGCGGGGTCTTGGACCCGATGTACAGGCCCACGGGTCCGCGCAGGCGGGCGATTTCCCCCTCCGACAGGTCGAACTCGCGCAGGCGCTTGCGGCGCGCATCGTTGTTCTTCTTCGAGCCGATCGCGCCGACGTAAAACGCGGCCGACTTCAGCGCCTCGAGCAGCGCCATGTCGTCCAGCTTCGGATCGTGCGTCAGCGCAACCACGGCACTGTGGCCGTCGAGGTTCAGCGCCGCGATCACGTCATCGGGCATGCCGCGCTCGAGCGCCACGCCAGGAAGATTCCAGCCGTCGGCGTACTCCTCGCGCGGATCGATCACGATGACGTGGTAATCGAGCATGCGGGCCATTTCCGACAGGTAGCGCGTGAGCTGTCCGGCGCCGATCAGCACTAGGCGCCAGCGCGGACCGTGCACCGTGGTCAGCACCTTGCCGTCGAACTCGAGCGCGTCCTGCCACTGGCCCGGTTCGAGCGTCACCCGGCCGCTGTCCATCTCCAGGCGCCGGCGCACCAGCTGCTGCTTGGAGATCGTCTGCAGCAGTTCGCCGATCCCGCTCGCCTCCCCTACCGGCTCGAGCACCAGCTGCAGGGTGCCGCCGCAAGGCAGCCCCCAGCGCGTCGCGTCCTCGTTCGTGACGCCGTAGGTCATCAGTTGCGGGCGGTCGGCCGCCACCGCCCTGGCGCGTACCTTCTCCACCAGATCGTCCTCGACGCAGCCGCCGGACACCGAGCCGGAAATCTGGCCGTCGTCGCGGATCGCCACCAGGGCCCCGACCGGGCGCGGCGCCGATCCCCAGGTTTTCACAAT
>DAHVFK010000584.1 GCA_027317055.1 Betaproteobacteria bacterium
CCCTAGAACCACGGTCCGACGGCAAGCCCGAAACGCCCGAGTGTCATACCTGATACCAACGCGATCGACCAACGCGATCGAACCAACGCGATCGAAGCGTCGAACCGGCAGCTGCGCAAAGCGATCAAGACCAAAGGACACTTCCCCAACGAGGAGGCCGCGCGCAAGCTCATCTATCTCCCGATCACCAACGCCGTCCCGGCCTGGACGCGAACGCGCAACTGGACGACAGCCCTGCTCGCGTTCAAGATCCACTTCGGCGACCGCCTACCCGAGTGAACCGCCTACACAGAAAATCGGACGCCCTCGGCAGGAGCCGAAGGCCAAGGTGGGTTAGCCTCGCTCGAGCGCCGGCTCTGCTCGCGGATCGCGTCGCGGCTGACGTCGGAACTGCCAGAAGGCAAAGAAGCCGCTTGCGAGCACGGTGAGCGTGGTGGCGACGAAGAAGTTGAGGCGCAGCCCGAGGAAGTAGTTCGCAGGATCTACTCGGAGGAGTTCTTCGAAGATGCGTGCGAACGAGTAGCCGGCGACGTAGAGCGCGAACAGGCCGGGCGCGCGGACCGGGAAGCGTCGGCCGAGCCAGATCAGGAGCAGTGCGAATCCGACGTCCCAGAGCAGCTCGTAGAGGAAGGTCGGGTGGAAGGTGGCGTAGTGCGCGTACCTGTCGGGCCGGTGTGCAGGGTCGATCTTTAACGCCCAGGGCAGGCTCGTCGGCTTGCCGTACAGCTCTTGGTTGAAGTAGTTGCCGATCCGGCCGATCCCCTGCGCGAGCAGCAGCCCGGGCGCGACCGCGTCCATGAACGCGAGGACGCTCTCCCGCGCCCGCCGCACCACCCAGGCGCCCGCGAGCGCCCCGAAGAGCACACCGCCCCAGATCCCGAGCCCGCCTTTCCAGACCGCGATCGGCCCGTACCAGTTTTCGCCGATCGCAGGATCTTGGTTCCAGCTCGTGAGGTCGTGGTAGAGGCGCGCGCCGATGACCCCGGCGAGGACGCCCCAAAGTGCGACGCGGTAGACGAGCTCGTCGTTGCCGCCCTGGGCGCGCCAGCGGCGCCGTGTTAGCCAGACCGCGACAATGATCCCGCTCAGCAGCATCAGCCCGTACAGGCGCAGCGTCAGCGGCCCCAGCTGGAGCACGTTCGTTGACGGTGAGGGAATGGAGGCGAGCGGCATCGGGTCGTGACCGGCGGCCATCGTACCGGGCCGCGCCTGTCATGCTCGCGGCGTCGGCGCGTGGCAGGATCCAGCTGGCATGGCCGTCGCGGCCGGGAACGGCAACGCGCTCGGAGTCGAGATCATCACCGTGATCGCGCTGGCGGCGCCGTGGCCGATCCTCGCCGTCCTCGGCTGGATCTTCTACCGTGCCTCACGCGCCGACCGGCCCCAGGAACATGCTGCAGAAGCAGCCGACGCCGAACCAAGCCATTGATGCCAGCTGATCCTCTCGGTCACTTGAGACTTGCCAGTCCAGGTTCCCGCAGCAGACGACTGCTGCTCGTGCTCGCCGTCCTGACGGCCGTCGCGGCGATCGGGCTGGGGCTGCTCAAGTTCGCGAGCGCCGCGTCAGCACCGAAGCAGATCGGCTACCAAGGACGCATGTACATGGGCGTCGTCGAGGTGACGCGGATCGAGGCGACCGCGAACTTCGGTCGCCTGCACCGGCGTCCGGGCACGGTCGACGGCAAGCAGGTCTTTGTCAGCGCGGGCAGGCCACCGAGTCTTGTCGCGCTACGGCTGCCCGACGGACACTTCAACGCGTACCAGCTGATGCGGTAGCGCTGATGCGGTACCGCACAGCCGCTCTGACCCCGCCCCAATGCACGCAGGCACCTCCACTTGTGCGAGAGCTATGCGCGCACCAACGCGAGAGCGGGTAGCGTCATGCCGATGAGCCCCGAAAATCGGGCGACCGAAGATCCAGGGTCGGACGAACCTCGGCGCCGGTCGCGCTGGCCGGGCGCGGCATCGACGCCTCCGTCTGCGTCGGACGCGACAGATTATGCCGTCGTCGAGGCCGTCTTCCTGGCCGGACTGGTTGGGCTGTCGGCGCTGACCCGGAAGCGCGAGGCTGACCGTGATCGCGCGATTCCTTTG
>DAHVFK010000585.1 GCA_027317055.1 Betaproteobacteria bacterium
CGTGTTCCTGGCGCACGGCGACGCGGCGATCCGGGGATTGTCCTCGGATGCTGCTCTCGATGGCGAACAGCGCCGCGATCCGCTGCAAGGCCTCGAGGGCGACCGGCGAGGCGGTCGCGTGATGGACGTCATAGAACTGGCGGCGCGCATGGCTCCAGCACGCGACTTCGACGAGTGGCGCATCGCCTTCGGGCGTCGTCGGCCGATAGAGCCGGTCGAACCCGGCGTAGCCGTCGGCATGCAGGAACCCGCGGCAGGCGCCGAGCAGCGCCTCGGCATGGATCGCCTTGCGGTCGGCCGAGTAGCGATAGAAGGCGCCCGGCGGTACGTCCGACCCCCAGGGGCGCTCGTCGCGCACCACCACCCAGAGCCGTCCGGTCTTGGTCTTCCCCAGGCCGGGGGCGAGCACCGGGACGGTGGTATCGTCGGTATGCAGAACGCTACCGGCACGGATATGGCGGCCGATCGCCTCGGCTAGGGGAGCGAGCAGGAACACCGCCTGTCCCACCCAGTCCGCGAGCGTTGCACGGTCGAGCTCGACGCCTTCGCGCGCATAGATGCCGCTCTGGCGATGCAGCGGGGTATGGTCGCAGAACTTCGATACCAGGACTTGTGCAATCAGGCCGGGTCCGGGGCGCCCGCGCTCGATCGGCAGCGACGGCATCGGCGCCTGCACGATCGTCTCGCAGGCGCGGCACGACAACTTCGGGCGGACGTGCCGAATCACCTTGAAGCTGGACGGGATGTATTCGAGCACCTCGCGCTCGTCCTGGCCGATCCGGCTGAACACCGTGCCGCCGCAGCCCGGACAGGTGCAGGCTGGCTCGTGGGTGACGGTCTCGCGCGGCAGATGCGCCGGCAAGGGTTGGCGGACCGGCTGCCGGCGCACGCGCGGTGGCGCCGGAGCTTTCCGTGTCGGATCGCCCTTCGCGGCACGGGCGTCACTTTCGGCGGCTTCCTCCTCGAGTTCGCCGATCAGCAATTCGAGCTGCTCGATGTCGCGATCGAGTTTCTCCGAGGAACGGCCAAACCGCGCGCGCCGCAGCACGGCGAGCTGCATCTTCAGCTTCTCGATATGCAGCGTCTTGGCATGGATCTCGGCCGCGTTGGCCGCAATCTCGATCTCCTTGCGCGCCAGTTCGGCCTGCAGATCGGCTGCGAATATCCGCAGCGCTTCCGGGTCAGCCGGCAGAGGATGATTCGCCATGGACATAAACGGATTCTACAAATTCAAGCAATCTACTGCCCAGAACGCCAGCCTTTCCAAACGAGAACCGAAATAACGCCCGATCAAACCATCACCGGCTTGCGCGGCAACTCCGCCGCCACCGTCCGCCGCCAGTCGATCGCCTCGATGAGAAGAGCCAGCTGCGCCGGTGTCAGGACCATCCCGCCATCCACGATCGGCGGCCAGATGAACTTGCCGCTCTCCAGCCGCTTCGCGAATAGACACAAGCCGGTGCCGTCGTAGTACAGGATCTTCAGGTAATCCGCTCTTTTTCTGCGGAACAGGAACAAATGCCCCGAGAACGGATCGGCATCCAGCACCTGCGCCACCTGTGCGCTCAGGCCGTCGAACCCGTAGCGCATGCTCACCGGCCGGCAGGCCAGATACACCTTGGTGCCGGGCGCCACCTGGATCACGACATCGCCTTCAACGCCGCCAGCACGCGTCGCAGCGCCCGCTCATTGACGAAGGCATCCACACGCAGCCGTGCCCCTTCCGCCAGATCGATCTCGATCACGCCAGGCCGCTCATCCATACCCGCGCGCGGCGTGGTCGCGCGGCTCGACGGCGACCCGGAGGAAACCACCGCCGATGACGATCCAGCCGCCAGTGCAGGTCCCTCATCCTCGGGCCGACCGACGACACCGATCGGAATGAACTCAGAGGGCCCGATCACAGCCGGCAACACATCAGGCTGCAAACCCACCACGGATGATCCCACGCCCGCAGCCGCCGAAGACGCCGCCCAAGCCACCTTCCGCCAGTTGAAAACCTGGTTGGCGTTCAACCCATGGCGCCGGGCAATGTCCGCCACCGACGCCCCAGGACGGAGCGCCGCCTCGACAATCCGCCGCTTCTCCTC
>DAHVFK010000586.1 GCA_027317055.1 Betaproteobacteria bacterium
CAGTGATGTACGCCGGCCGGGTGGTCGAGGAGGGCCCCACCGGCAGCGTCTTCGCCGCACCCCGGATGCCCTATACGCGCGGCTTGCTGGATAGCGTCGTCGACGTCGAAATTCCGCCGCACTCGCTGCTGCACACGGTGGCGGGGCGCCCGCCGACGCTCACCGAGATGCCCTCCGGCTGCCGCTTTCATCCGCGCTGCTCGCGCATGAACGAACGCTGCGCGGTTCATGCGCCGGCGTTCGACGAAAACCCGGAGAGCCAGCGATGGGCCTGCTGGTCTCCACTCAAAGGCCTTGAGGAATAGGCCCTGCCCCTGCGAAGCGGCGGTGCTGCCAAGGCCCTGGCTGATGTGGGCGACGGTGAGGCCCTTCTGCAGATGCGCGACGGTTAAATGAGACCTGTGCGCGGATGGCTTGAGCCGACGCGGCGCGGTCTGATTCCATCGTGTTCGGAGCATGGTGGAGGCGGGCATGGCGCGTCGTCGGATCGGGCAAGAGCGGCTCGGATTTGCGGATGCGCAGGGCCGCCAGAAATCGTCGTTGGATGAAGTGGCGGCGCTGGTGGACTGGACGGAGGTGGACCGCCTACTCGCCGACATCTCGGCGGCGCCGAAAGGTGAGCCGGGCTGGCCGCCGCTAGCGTTGTTTCGCGCTCTGCTGTTGGCGACGTGGCACGATCTGTCCGACGTGAGGTTGGCCGAAGCGCTTGACGACCGGGCCAGCTTCCGGCGTTTCTGTGGCTTCGTCGCGAGCGAGGCCACGCCCGAGCGCACGGCCTTCGTGCGCTTTCGTGCCGAGTTGGTGCGCCGTGGACTTGACCGACCGCTGTTCGAGATCATCACGCGTCAACTCGATCAGCGCGGCCTCGTGATGCGCACGGGCACGCTGGTGGACGCGACCCTGATCCCGTCGGCCAGCATCCGGCACGATGGCGAAGCGCGTTGGGCGGGCCATCGCAGGCGCAAGCCGACGCACGGCTACAAGGCGCACGTCGCGACCGACCAAGAAGCCGGGTTGATTCGCGGTGTCGAGGTCACGCCTGCGAACGTTCACGACGCCGCTGAACTGGACGCGGTGCTGCCCGACGCGCCCGGCGACACATACGGCGACACCGCCTTCTCCGGCAGCAGGCCCGAGGCGGTCATTCGCGCCCGTGGCGGCAATCCGCGCATCGTGCATGCCGGCACCTGGGGCGGTCCGGAAGCTCTGGCCCGCCTGAAGGCGCACAATGCCACGGTGCGGCGCGTGCGTGCCCGGATCGAAAAGGTGTTCGGGACGTGCAAGCGTTCCTACGGCCTACGCCGGATGCGCTGGCTTGGCCTGGCCAAAGCCGGCCTGCAGGTCAGGCTCACCGCAATGGCCTACAACTTACGCCGAACCTGGCGCCTGATCACCGTCGTGGCGGCGTGAGAGTGACACTCGGACTCTGCTCACCGCCAGAGGAAGCATCCCGCAGCGACCGGATCAGAAGCCATGGAGCGTTGGACGACCATCAATGATGCCCGCATGATAAAACAGCGAGAAATCCAGGCTGACCAGCCATCCGCGCACAGGTCTCATTACTCCTCCGGTTTCCCTGCTCCCGCTGGACGCCAAGGAGCGCGGGCACTGGTGCAATCGGTGGGGCCGCAGATCGGCGCCGCGACGCGCTATGCCTGGGCGGCTGCGACCGGGCACTCGACAACGCAGTCATCACCGCGACCCATATGCGCAATCCGGCGCTGGTCGCGAAGCTGGAAACGGTTGCCGGTCGGGTATTGCGCCCGGCCTGACATCGCCGGCTCGTCGGCGCGCCCGCTATATTCGGCCGACCACCAGCAAAATGATGACAATGATCAGCAGGATACCCAGCCCGCCCGACGGGTAGTAGCCCCATCCGCTGCTATACGGCCAAGTCGGCAATGCGCCGAGCAGCAGAATGATCAGGATAATCAGGAGGATCGTGCCCATCACGTAGAACCTGTCCCGCTTGTAACGTAGGAGGAAGAAACGCGCATAGCTAAGCCGGGTTCACGCAGGCACGGACGGAGGGGGCAAAGGCCCGAGCGGCCATCGAAATCGGGGCGAAGGCGAGGGTCTGCTTTACGTC
>DAHVFK010000587.1 GCA_027317055.1 Betaproteobacteria bacterium
CGCCAGGACATCGAAGCACTTCTTAACCGCCAAAACTCAACCGGAGCGGCTGCGGCCCAGATCGCCGCCCATCAGAGCCGGCTGGCCAAAGAAAAGCGCAACGAAAACGAGCTTCGCGCCGAATGGCAGGCGCGCGCCCATGACAATCGAATCGCTCTCACCGGGATTTCGGAACGCGCGCTCGCGCGCGGCCCCGCGCAGGCGGTTTCTCCGACTGGGACAGAGGAAGCGGTCAGATTCAGCGTAGCTCACAACACCGAACGCGAAGCCGTTACCGACCGGCGCGCTCTGGAACGCACCGCTCTTCAGTACGCGATGGGAGTCGCCGATCTCGACGGCGTGCGGCGGGAGACCGGCGTGCGGGAATCACGTGGCGATCTAATCGCCCTTGCTGTCTCCTCTTCGTTTCCGGGAGTCGTCTACACCACCCCGGAGATGGTGGCGGCGGAGGCCGAAAACCTTGAACTTATGCGCGCCGACAGAGGGCACGCCCAGGCGATCACCACTGAACCAGAGGCGCGCAGTTGGGCAGCCGAGCGCTCGCTATCGGCCGAGCAGACACAGGCCGCAGTGCTGACGCTGACTGCCACCGATTGGCTTACCTCGATCGAAGGGCGCGCGGGCGCAGCGAAGACTACTACGGTCGGAGCGCTCAACGACTTCGCTGAGAGCGCTGGCTACGCGGTACGCGGTTTCGCTCCGACCACGCGCGCCGTAAAGGCGCTCTCCGAAGCGGGAATCGAATCCCGGACTGTCGCGAGCCTGCTCGCCAGCCCGCGTTTCGATCGCGCCCCGAAGGAACTGTGGATTATCGATGAGTCGAGTCTGCTCGGCACTCGCCAGATGAATGCCCTGCTACACCAGGCGCGCGAGGCCGGGGCCGGTCGCGTCGTCTTCGTCGGCGACCAACGCCAGCACCACGCCATCGAGGCTGGCCGACCCATCCAACAGATGCAGCAGGCGGGCATGCCGGTCGCGCGATTGGAGACTATCCGTCGCCAACTCGATCCCGGACTGCGCGAGGCGGTCACGCTCGCCTCGCGCGGAGAGATTGGACCGGCAATCGCACTCCTCGAGCAGCAGGGCCGCATCCGCGAGATTGTCGATCCGAATGCGCGCCACGCGGCGATTGCGCGCGAATATCTTGGCGCGCACGAGGCAGGTGAAAAGGTGCTTGTCGTCAGCCCTGCCAACGACGAGCGCCGCCAGTTGACCGCCGCCATTCGCGCGGCCCTCAAGCAACGCGGGCACCTCGGCTCCGACCGACGAGAACAGATCGTGCTCGTAAACCGCGTGCTGACCCGGCCTCAGCGCAAACGAGCGCAGAGCTACGAAGTCGGCGATGTGCTCCGATTCCGGCGCGGAAGTGCGCGACTAGGCATCGACCGCGGGAGCTATGCCCGCATCGAAGCAATCACCCCAGAGCGGAACCAAATGGTGGTGCGCGATGAAAAAGGAAAAGCTGTCAGCTACGATCCCTCGCGACTGTCCGGGGTCGAGATCTTCCATCAGGAGCGCCGCGTTCTAGGCGCAGGCGACCGGATTCAATTTCGCGCGCCCGATCGTGCGCTCGGGGTCGCCAATGGAGAATTTGCGACAATCATTGCCATCGACGATCAAAGAGCACGGCTGCGCATCGACAATGGTCGCGAGCTCAGCGCGGCAATCGAGCGTCTGAAGCACATCGATTACGGCTACGCCTCGACCTCTCATTCAAGCCAGGGCGCCACGGTTGATCGCGTGATCGCTAATATCGATACCGCTCGCTCGGCTGAACTCGTTAACCGCAAACAGTTTTACGTCTCGATCAGCCGCGCACGGCATGCGCTGACCCTGTACACGGACGACCGTGCCAGACTCGACTCAGCCGTGGGGCGCAATCGCGAAAAATCGATTGCCCTGGAGCAGGTTCGTCCCAATATACAGCACCAGATCAAAGTCGTTCCCGAACGCGGCCTCCACAACCTCCAACACAGCCACGGAATGCGAAGATGATACCGTCGGAACCTGTGCCTCGCCGCGCATTGCCTCAAGATTACATTCGAAAAATTCTATTTTGTGGCTTGTCGCGGCGCGCGGCCCTTGGCC
>DAHVFK010000588.1 GCA_027317055.1 Betaproteobacteria bacterium
GCCCGCGAGCGGCCCGAGCCCGGCGCCGATCTCGATCCCGAATTCGCCCAGCAGGGTCTTCCTCACGTCGGCCTCGTTCACGCCCTCGGGGCACAGCACCGCGTTCATCTGCGGCAGCTGGTTTTCCTCTTTGACCAGGAATTGCAGCCCCATCGCCTCGAGTCCCGCCTTGAGCGCGACGTGGTGGCGGTGGTGGCGCGCCCAGCTGTTCTCCAGCCCCTCCTCGCGGATCAGTAGCAGCGCCTCGTGCAGCGCGAACAGCGAATTGGTGGGCGCGGTGTGGTGGTAGGTGCGGGTGGTGGCGCCCCAGTAACCCAGCAGCAGGTTCATGTCCATGAACCAGCTGTGGCTCTTGTCCTTGCGCGCCTTGACGCGCTCGACCACGCGCTCGGAGAACGACACCGGCGACAGCCCAGGCGTGCACGAGAGGCACTTCTGGCTCGCCGAGTAGATGGCGTCGATCTCCCACTCGTCGACCCGCACCGGCGTGCCGCCGAGCGAGGTGACCGCGTCGACGATCACCAGCGCGCCGTACTTGTGCGCGATGCGGGTGATCTCCTGCGCGTCGGACTGGCAGCCGGTCGAGGTCTCGGCGTGCACGAAGGCGACGATCTTGGCGTCCTTGTTCTGCTTCAGCGTTTCCTCGACCTTGTGCGGGTCGACCGGCTCGCCCCACTTGTCCTCGACCACCACCGGAACGCCGCCGCAGCGGATCACGTTCTCGAGCATGCGGCCGCCGAACACGCCGTTGATGCACACGATCACCTTGTCCCCCGGCGCGACCAGGTTGACGAAGCAGTACTCCATGCCGACCGAGCCGGGGCCAGAGATCGGGAAGGTGAGCGGGTTCTTGGTCTGGTAGACGTAGCGCAGCAGCGACTTCAGTTCCTCCATCATCTCGACGAAGATCGGGTCGAGGTAGCCGATCGCCGGCTGGCTCATGGTGGTGAGCACGCGCGGGTGGATTTCGGTCGGCCCGGGGCCCATCAGGGTGCGTTGTGGCGGATGGAAGGAGTGGATGCGTTTGGACGGTGCGTAGCTGTTCATGGGCTCAGTCTCCGACAGGATGCCGAACGATGCGTCGTCGGGGCGCGATTTCACGCGCACCGGCTTTTTGGCGCTCGCCTCGGTAAGGATTTCGACCGCGGTGATGCGGCCCTGGGTCATGCGCTCGACCTCGGTCGCCCAGCGCGCCGGGACGTAGCCCGACTTGACCCAGTTGTTGACCACCGCGCGGTCGAGCTGGAACGCGCGTGCGACGTCGGCCTGGCTGCCGAAAAGGACGACGAGTTGCTCTGCGCAGTTCATGGCTTCGTACCTGGCGCAAAGTCTAGTATGTCAAATTCACTTTGACAAGCCCTAGTTCAGCAACTGCAGCAGGGCATCGCCGTAGCGCTCGAGCTTCTTCGCGCCGATGCCGCCCAGGCCGGCGAGCGCAGTGAGGTCGCGCGGGCGCGCGCGGGCGATCTCCGCCAGGGTGCTGTCGTGCAGGATCACGTACGCCGGCACGCCCTGATTGCGGGCCTCGTCGCGCCGCCAGGCCTTGAGCGCCTGCAGCAGCCCCGCATCGGCCGGCGCGACGTCGGCCGATGCGGTGCGGCGCGTGCGGCGCGCCGCACGCGCCGCCACGCGCCGCATCTGCACCGCCTGCTCGCCCTTGAGCACGGCGCGGCTCGCCTCGGTCAGCCTGAGCGCGCCGTGGGCGTCGTGGTCGACGCGCGCCAGGCCGAGGGCGACGAGCTGCCGGAACACGCTGCGCCAGGCCGTTTCGTCGAGCTTCGCCCCGACGCCGAACACGCCCAGCGCCTCGTGCCCCCAGCGCTCGACGCGCTCGTTGTGCCTGCCGCGCAGCACGTCGATCAGGTGCACCGCGCCGAAGCGCTGCCCGGTGCGGTAGATCGCCGAAAGCGCCTTGCGCGCGGCGTCGGTCGCGTCCCAGGTCTGAGGCGGCTCGAGGCAGGTGTCGCAGTTGCCGCAGGGGCCGCTTTGCTCGCCGAAGTAAGCCAGCAGGCGCACCCTCCGGCAGCCCGCGGTCTCGCACAGTCCGAGCAGCGCATCCAGCTTGGCGCCCGAGACGCGCTTGTAG
>DAHVFK010000589.1 GCA_027317055.1 Betaproteobacteria bacterium
GCGCGGCGCCGGTCAGGCGCTCCCAGGCCGGGCCGATGTAGAGCAGCTCGCCGCTCGCGGCGTCGCGCACCCAGTAGCCCTCCGGGATGTTGGCGGTGAGCTCGCGCAGCAGCTCCTCGCTCTGGGTGAGCGCGAGCTGGGCCTGCTTGCGCTCGGTGATGTCGATTTGCAGCCCGAGCATGCGCCGCGCGCGCCCGGCATCGTCGTACGCGACCGTGCAGCCCGTGTTGATCACCCAGCGGTAGGAGCCGTCGGCGTGGCGCACGCGGACTTCGACGTCGAAGTTTCGCCCCAGCCCGCGCACGGCATCGAGCGCGTCGTGCACCAGGTCGCGGTCCTCGGGGTGCCTGCGCGGGCCCCAGATCGCGCGGCTCTGGGGCCCGGGGTCGGGCTCGTAGCCGAGCATGGTGAAGTAGGTCGGATTGGCGTGCCACTCGCCGCTTCGCATGTCCCAGTCCCAGATCCCGACCTGCGTCGCCTCGAGCGTGAGGCGCAGACGTTCTTCGCTTTCGCGTAGCGCCGTTTCAACCTGCTTCGCCTTGGTGATGTCGTACCCGGTCCAGATCACGCCGCGGTCGAGGTCGGTGGAATCAAGCGGCGTGATTTCGTAGGACACCCAGAACAGGCCGCCGTCGCGGCGGCGGTACTGGCGCTCGCCGGCGTAGCGGCCGCTCTCGGCGACGCGGCTCTGCACCTGGGCGGCGGCGGCGTCGAAGGCGTCGTAGGACACGTGCAGCTCGCGAGTGGGCACGCCCGCGATCTCGTCGCGCCCGTAGCCGAACATCGCGGCGTAGCCCCGGTTGCTGTGCACGACCCGGTCCTCCTTGATGAACGCGATGCCCACCGCCGCGCTGTCGAGCAGGATGCCCTGCTCGGCCAACATGCGAGCGCGGTCGGCCTGCGCGCGCAGCGCATGGATGCCGTAGCCGAGGTCGTCGGCAAGATCGCGCAGCAGGCCCGCGTCCTCTTCGCCGAAGGCGTCCGCCTCGCGCGAGTAGAGGTTGAGCGCCCCGATCGCCTGCCCGGCTGCGACCAGCGGGAAGCAGGCGCAGGTCTTGAACTCGTAGGTGCTCGCCGACTCCTTCCAGGGCGCGAAGGCCGGGTCGGCACCGGTATCGCGCACGATCACCGCTTCGCGCTCGCGGATCGCGCGCCCGCACGGCCCGCGGCCCGTGTCCCGGTCGCCCCAGGTCACCTCGATGCCGCTCAGGTAGCCGCCGTCCGGGCCCGCGTGCGCGACTTCGCGCACCCGCTTGTCCGGCCCGTCCTCGGCGTAGCCGACCCAGGCCAGGCTGTAGCCGCCCAGGTCGACCGCGATGCGGCACATCCTTTCGAGCAGCTCCTGCTCGCTTTGCGCCCGGACCAGCGCCTTGTTGCACTCGCTCAGCATGCCGAGGGTGCGATTCGCCTTGCGCAGCCCGCTCGCCGCGCGGATCCGGATGTCGAGCATGCGGTTGAACCCGGCCGCCAGGCGCTCGATCTCGGCCGGGCCTTCGAGCGGCAGGCGCACCTTGAAGTCGCCGCGGCGGATGGCGTCCACCGCGTCGGTCACGCGGCCGATCGAGCGGCGCATGCGGGCCGCGAGCAAGAGGCCCCCGAGCAGCGTCGCGGCCGCCACCAGCAGCCCGAGCAGCGCCCGGCGCCGCCCGTTCGCGTTCGCCTGCGCGTCCACCCGCGCGAGCGGCCTGCCGACCGCGACGCGCCAGCCGCTGTGCGCGACCGTGGCGTAGCCGTATTCGCCGCGCACGCCGTCCGCGTCCGTGGCGCTCAGCACGCCGTCGGCGGCCGCTTCGGCCCGGATCGCGTCGACCGCCGGGCTCGCGCCGGCGAGCGACTTGCCGATCCACTGCCCGGCGCCGGCCGAGCGCATGATCACGTTGCCGGAGGCGTCGAACACGTCGAACGAGTCGCCCTTGTCGTTGGCGAGCCCCGCGCGCCGCAAGCGCAGCTTAGCCAGCTCGGGCGCGACGACCAGCAGGCCCCGCACCGTCCCGGCGTCGTCGCGGATCGGCTGCGCCATGACGATCACCCAGCGCTTGCTCAGCGGCCCGAGGAACGGCCGGCTGATGACCGGCCGGCCAGT
>DAHVFK010000058.1 GCA_027317055.1 Betaproteobacteria bacterium
CGCACAGATCATCCCCAACCCGGTGAACCAGGTGCCGGGCTTTTCCTTGCGCGAGCATTATTTCGTGCCCGGTTTTCCGCAGATGGCGTGGCCCATGGTCGAGTGGGTGCTGGACAACCGTTACCGCCACCTCGCGGACCGGGACCGCTGGGCCGAGGCTTCGATCATCGTCTACGAGGCGGGCGAGAGCCAGCTGATAGCGGTGATGGATGCGGTTGGCGCGGGCTTTCCCGGGGTCAAGGTATTCAGTCTGCCGTCGATGGGCGAGGACGGGAGCCGGCGCCACGTCGAGCTCGGTGTGCGTGGCGATCCGGCGCAAGTGGCGCAGGCGATGGAGCGCCTGCGCGGCGGCGTTCGAGACTCGGGTTTCCCGTTTCGCGAGGCATAAAAAAAGCCCCGCATTCAGCGGGGCTTCGGTTTCCGGCGCCTGGCCGGGCTTAGGCGGCCTTTTTTGCCTTGGCCATCCCTTTGACGGTCTCGGTCGCGGCGTTCACGTTCGCTTCCGCGATCTCGGTCGCCTGCTTGGCGACTTTGTTGAAGTTGTCGTAGGCCGAATTCGCGGCCGCAAGCATCGACTTCACCGCCGCTACCGCGACGTCGGACCCGGCAGGGGCGTTCTTGGTCGCCTTGTCGAGCATCGACACGAAGTTCTCGTTCCACTCGGTAACGCGCTTTTCTGCCATCTTCGACATTTCGGCGTTGGTTTCGGTCGCAACTTCGTACGCGCTCTTCGAGTACGCGATCGCCTTCTCGATTGTCGGCTGGGCGAGGGTGCTTTGCAGGTTGACGAATTCCTGCACGTCTTTCGCGCCGAGCAGCGCGC
The DNA here is from genome assembly GCA_027317055.1 of Betaproteobacteria bacterium. Taxonomy (GTDB): domain Bacteria; phylum Pseudomonadota; class Gammaproteobacteria; order Burkholderiales; family SG8-39; genus DAHVFK01. The sequence continues at coordinate 824 of DAHVFK010000058.1, forward strand.
GGGTGTTCGACAGCGTGTCTTCGAACACGGTCTTGACCGCGTTGGCGTTCAGGTTGGCGAACTTCTCGAAGGCCGCGAATTGCGTGGCGGCAAGGGAGAGGATAGTTTCGACGTTGGCCTTATTGGCCGCTTGGATCTGTTCCGGGGTGACGTACATATGTGACTCCTGTGTGTTTGAAAGTGTGTTTGAAACGCTAAAAGTAATCTGCCCTATTGGCTTTGTTGGTGCGCTGCAACAATTTGTATTGTAGGCTGATCACTTTAAAAGTCAATGCTCTTGTGCAAAGCAGCATGGTAATTTGATGTTGAGCAGCAAGGCATCTCTCAGCTCCTCTGGAATCGCGCTTTCCTAAAATGTGAGCGCGCACTTACACAGTCGGTTTGACCTCCCCGGACAGGCGCGATAAAAGCAAACGCCGGTATACCTTCGTACGCCATGGCCATCGATTACCGCCCCGACGCCCCTGCTTTTCTCGCCGACCCGTTCCCGCTCTACGCGCGGATGCAGGACGAGGACCCGGCGCACTGGAGCCCGCGGCTTAAGGCCTGGGTGCTGACGCGCTACGACGACGTGAAGCGGGTCTGCCTCGACCGCGAGATTTCCTCGGAACGACTGCGGCCGTTCTTCGCGTCGCTGCCAGGCGCCGAGGCGAGCCGCATCGCGGACATAATCCGATACCTGTCGCTGTGGATGGTGTTTCGCGATCCGCCCGAGCACACGCGCCTGCGCCGCCTGACCAGCAAGGTTTTCAACGTGCGCTCGATGCAAGGTATGCGCGAGCGAATCGTCGCACTCTGCCGCTGGCTGCTGGACGAGATCGGCGAGCGCCAGGAGTTCGATTTCATTGGCGCATTCGCCGGGCCACTGCCCGCGCTGGTGATCATGGACATGCTCGGCGTGCCGCGCACCGATCTTGCGCGTGTCAAGCGCCTGTCGGACGACATGGCGTTGTTCGTCGGCAGCTCGCGCGGCCAGCCTGAAAAGTACGACGTCGCCGAGCGCGCAACAAAGGAAATAGCCGCATTCTTCCGCAGCCTGATCGCAGCCCGTCGCGCCGGGCCGCGCGACGATCTGCTCACCCAGCTACTGCAGCTCGAGGCCGAGGGCGACCGCCTGAGCGAGGACGAGCTGGTGGGAACCTGCATCCTGCTGCTGTTCGCCGGCCACGAAACGACCACCAACCATATCGCCAACGCAATGCTTTCGCTGATCCGTTTTCCGGGCGAGATGCGCGCGCTGCGCGAGGATCCCGCCCTTGCCCCGGCGGCGGTCGAGGAGCTGCTGCGCTACGACGGCCCGAGCGGCGCCCAGGTGCGGATCGTGCGGCACGAGCACGAGTTGCACGGCAAGATGCTGCGGCCCGGAGAGCGCGTGTTCATCATGCTTAACGCCGCCAACCGCGACCCCCGGGCCTACCGCGATCCGCACCTCCTCGCGCTGCGGCGCGACGGCGTGCCGCACCTGAGCTTCGGTTACGGAACCCATATCTGCCTCGGCTTTCCGCTGGCGCGGCTCGAGGGGCAGTTGAGCCTGCCCGCGGTGCTCGCGCGCTGGCGCCGCATCGAGCTCGCTGCGGGGTCCCTGAAATGGATTGACTCGATGGTGTTCCGCGGCATGAAGGCGATGCCAGTCAAAGTCGCGCGCTGAGCGGCGCGGCCCGAGCGTGGACGCCCGTGCGCCCGAGCGGGGTCGAATACGCGGCCCTCGCGCTGGTGCTCGGCTCGCTGCTCACGGTGGTGCCGCCGCAGCGCGCGCGCAGGGTATGAGAGAGACGTCCCAGCGTTCGAGCGCGCGCAGCAGCATCTCGCCCGCGTTCGCCGCGTCGGGCACGGGCTGGCCAAGGAACGCGAGCGCGCGCGCCAGCTCGTGCAGCGGCCGCGCTGCGTCGATTGCCGGCGCGCCGCTCTGCTTGCTCAGCTTCTCACCGCTCGCGGTCAGCGCGGCCGGCAGATGCAGGTAGCGCGGGCTGGGGTAGCCGAGCAGGCGCTGCAGCCAGATCTGGCGCGCGGTGGAATCGAGCAGGTCGGCGCCCCGCACCACGTCGGTGATGCCCTGCTCGGCGTCGTCGACCACGACGGCGAGCTGGTAGGCGATCACGCCATCGGCGCGGCACAAGACGAAGTCGCCTACCTCGCGCTCGACCAACTGTGTGATTTCGCCCAGCACCCGGTCGGTGAAGCGGGTCGGCTCGCTCGCGGTGCGCACGCGCGTGGCGCGCGCGCTCCGTCCCGGGGCGAGGCCGCCGCGGCAGGTGCCGGGGTAAATGCGTGCGCCGTCGATCGCGAGCGCGGAATCGGCGATCTCGCTGCGCGTGCAGCCGCAGGGGTAGATGGCGCCTAGGCGCTCGAGCGCGTCGAGCGCGGCGCGGTAGCTCGCGCTGCGCGCGCTCTGGTACAGGACCGGCCCGTCCCAGGTCAGTCCGAGGGCTTCGAGCTGGCGCAGGATGGTGTCGGCAGCGCCCGGTTGCTCACGCGGCTTGTCCAGATCCTCGATGCGCAGCAGCCAGGCGCCGCCAGCGGCGCGCGCATCGAGCCAGCTGGCAAGCGCCGCCGCCAGCGAACCGAAGTGCAAAGGCCCTGTCGGCGACGGGGCGAAGCGGCCCGTGTAGCGCATGTGCGGGTATAGTGCCATTTTGCAGAGGAGATCGCTGCATGGCGACTGTCGAACTGACGAAGGAAAACTTCGAGCAGGTGGTGAGCACGAACCCGATGGTGGTGGTCGATTTCTGGGCGCCGTGGTGCGGGCCCTGCAAGGGTTTCGCGCCTGTTTTCGAAGGCGCGTCGGAGCAGCATGAGGACGTGGTGTTCGCCAAGGTAAACACCGACGATGAGCAGGAGATCGCAGGATCGTTCGGCATCCGCTCGATCCCGACGCTGATGGTGTTTCGCGAGAAAGTGCTGCTGTTCCAGCAGGCCGGCGCGCTGCCAGCTTCCGCGCTCGAGCAGGTGCTCGAGCAGGCCAAGGCGCTGGATATGGCGCAGGTGCACGAGGAAATCGCAAAGCAGGAGATCGCGGAACGCGAAAAGTCCGAGGGCGCTGGGCCGCAGGCCGGCGACGCCTGAGCGGGCGCGACGTGATCGAGTTGCGCCGCGCCGCGGAACGCGGGCACGCCAACCACGGCTGGCTCGACTCGTTCCACAGCTTTTCGTTCGCCGACTATCACGACCCGCGGCACATGGGTTTCGGCAGCCTGCGCGTGATCAACGAGGATCGGATCCAGCCCGGCACCGGCTTCGGCACGCACAGCCACCGCGACATTGAGATCGTGAGCTACGTGCTGCAAGGCGCGCTCGCGCACCAGGACTCGATGGGTAATGGCTCGACCATCGTACCAGGGGACGTTCAGCGCATGAGCGCAGGCACCGGCGTGCGCCACAGCGAGTACAACCACGAGCCGTCGGGTGTCACCCACTTCCTGCAGATCTGGCTCGAGCCGGCGACGCGCGGCATCGCGCCGGGCTACGAGCAGAAGCACTTCGACGCCGTGTCCAAGCGCGGACGCCTGCGGCTGGTTGCCTCGCCCGACGGGCGTGAAGGCTCGGTGACGATTCACCAAGATGCACACATGTACGCCGCGCTGCTGAACGGCAGCGAGCACGTGGTCCACCCTCTGTCCAGGGGACGGCGCGCCTACGTGCATGTCGCGCGCGGCAGCCTGACGGTGACGGGCTACGAGCTCGGCGCAGGCGACGCGCTCAAGGCGAGCGACATGGCGGAAATCACCTTGGAGCGGGGCGAGCAGGCGGAAGTCTTGCTGTTCGACCTCGCCTGAGCGGATTCGGTAAGCCGCGGTAATGGCAGACACGCGTACCGAGCGCGACTCCTTCGGGCCGATCGAGGTCCCGGCGCAGCGGCTCTGGGGCGCGCAGACCGAGAGGAGCCGGCGCAACTTCCGCATCTCGGGCGAGCTCATGCCCCTTGCAGTAATTCACGCCCTGGCGCTGGTCAAGCGCGCCGCGGCGCGGGTCAACCGCGAGCTGGGACTGCTCGAGGCGCGCAAGGCGGTGGCGATCGAGCAGGCGGCCGACGAGGTGCTGGCCGGCCGCCACGATGGGGAGTTCCCGCTGGTGGTCTGGCAGACCGGCTCCGGCACCCAATCCAACATGAACGTGAACGAGGTGCTCGCCAATCGCGCCTCCGAGATCCTCGGCGGGGAGCGCGGCGAGCGGCGCCTGGTGCACCCGAACGACGACGTCAACCTCGGTCAATCGTCGAACGACGTGTTTCCGACCGCGATGCACGTCGCGGCCGCGCGCGCGTTGCATGAGCGGCTCCTGCCGGCGCTGGCGCGACTGCGCGGCACGCTCGCCGAAAAGAGCGACGCCTTCGCGGCGATCGTCAAGATCGGCCGCACTCACCTGCAGGATGCGACCCCGCTCACGCTCGGGCAGGAGTTTTCGGGCTACGTGGCGCAGCTCGGACACGCCGACGCGGCCGTGCGCGTCGTTCTGCCCGGGCTGTACGAGCTCGCGATCGGCGGCACTGCGGTCGGCACCGGCCTGAACGCTCATCCGGAATTCGCGACGAGGGTGGCCGAGGACCTCGCCCGGGCGACAGGCCTCGGGTTCGAGAGCGCGCGCAATAAGTTCGCGGCGCTCGCGGGTCACGAACCGCTGGTGTTCGCGCACGGCGCGCTCAAGACACTGGCCGCCGCGCTGATGAAGATCGCAAACGACGTGCGCTGGCTTGCATCGGGGCCACGCTCGGGGTTGGGCGAGATCTCGCTCCCGGAGAACGAGCCCGGCAGCTCGATCATGCCCGGCAAGGTGAACCCGACTCAGGCCGAGGCGATGACCATGCTCTGCGCTCAGGTGTTCGGCAACGACGTGGCGCTCAACATCGGCGGCGCGTCGGGAAACTTCGAGCTAAACGTCTTCAAGCCGCTGCTGATCCAGAACTTCCTGCAGAGCGCGCGCCTGCTTGCCGACGGCTGCGAGTCGTTCGAAGAGCACTGTGCGCGCGGCATCGAACCGAACAGCGCGCGTATCGCCGAGCTGGTCGAGCGCTCGCTGATGCTGGTGACCGCGCTGTCGCCGAGGATCGGCTACGACCGGGCGGCCGAGATCGCCAAGAAAGCGCACCGCGACGGCAGCACGCTACGCGAGGCGGCGCTTGCCCTCGGCTACGTCAGCGCCGAGGAGTTTGACCGCTGGCTGCGCCCGCAAGACATGACCGGACCGCGGCGATGAACTAGGCTGATAAACTGCGCCCCGCGATGTCAGTCGTCGTCCTCATCTCCGGCCGGGGCAGCAACATGCAGGCCCTGCTCGACGCCGGGCTGCCGGTTGCGGCGGTAATCGGCAACACGGCCGATGCGGCGGCGCTTGAAATCGCGGCGCGGCGCGGCATCGGCGCCTCGGTCGTCGAGCACAAGGACTACGGGACGCGAGAGGAGTTCGACGCTGCGCTTGCCGCGGAGATCGACCGCCATTCGCCGCGGCTGGTTGCGCTGGCGGGGTTCATGCGCATCCTGACTCCGGGCTTCGTCGCGCATTACGCGGGGCGGCTGGTGAACATCCATCCGTCGCTGCTGCCTGCGTTTCCCGGGCTCGACACGCACCGGCGCGCACTGGCCGCGGGGGTCAAGGTGCATGGTTGCAGCGTGCATTTCGTGAGCGAGCAGCTCGATCACGGCCCGATCATCGTCCAGGCCGCCGTGTCGGTGCGGCCGGGCGACACGCCTGACCTGCTCGCCGCCCGCGTGCTGCGTCAGGAGCACGTGGTGTATCCGCGCGCGGTGGGATGGTTCCTGGACGGCAAGCTGGTCGTCCGTAATGGAGTCGTGAGCGTTAAAGGAAACGATGCGCAACTGGTTTATTCCGATCGCGATTAGCGCCTGGTTCTGCGCCTGCGCCCAGGCCGCCCCCCCGGTGCGCGTCGAGATCGATTACGACGTGCTGCGTAACGGCAGCGCAATGGCCGAAGTGGTCGACCGCTTCGAGCACGACGGCAAAACCTACCACCTGGTGGAGCAGTGGCACGGCAGGGGCCTATTTGCGCTGCTCGGTGGGATCACCCGCACTAGCAGCGGAACCATCGGCGGCGGCGCGCTGCGCCCTCTGGAATTCTCCGACGTGCGCACCGGACGTGACCCGGTGCGAGCGGTGTTCGACTGGGCGGACGAGAGTCTGAAGCTGGAGGCCAACGGCAAGACCCGCACCCAGCCGATGCCGGCGCACGCGCAGGACAAAGTCTCGATGCTTTATGGCTTCGCCTTCGACCCTCCCGGGGCGGCGCCGGTCGTGATCAACGCCACCGACGGCAAGGGTGTATCGCACTACGTGTTCGAAGCCGCGGGCCGGCAACAGATAGACACCCCCGCTGGCCAGTTCGACGCCTTGCGGCTGGTCAAGCGCAAAGACGGTCCGGACGATCACGGCACCGAGATCTGGCTCGCGCGCGGGCACGGCTACCTTCCGATCCGGGTCCTGATCACCGACAAGGATGGCACGCGTATCGACCAAGTCGTGACGCGCATCGCCGCGCCGTGAAGCTGCGCCCCGCGCTTTTGGCGCACGCTGAAGCCCTCGTTGGCGAGCTGCTGGGCTTCGCCGGGCCTGCCGACCAGGCAGTATCGCGTTACTTTCGCGCCCACCGCGAACTGGGCCAGCACGACCGTGCCTTCGTGGCCGAGGCGGTCTATGCCGTGCTGCGCCGCCGGCGCTCGCTCGAAGCCGCAGCGGCGAGCGCCGCGCCGCGCGCGCTGCTGCTGGTGGCGCTCTCGCGCGTGCAGGGACTTTCCGCACGCGCGCTCCAAGGCGCGCTCCGCCCGGGCGACGAGGCGGTACTCGCGCACGCCCGGACAGCGAAGGAAGCGAGCTGGCCCGCCGCGGTAAGAGCCGACCTGCCGGACTGGTTGTGGCAGCGCCTGGAAGCGGAGCAGGGACCGGGTGAGGCGATGCGCATCGCGCAGGGGCTGCTGAATCCGGCGCCGCTCGATCTGCGCGTCAATCTCGCGCGCACCGATCGGGACAGCGCGCTCGGGGCTCTCGACTCGAGCGGACTTGCCTGCGCGCCGACGCCCTACTCGCCGGCGGGGATCCGGCTCGAGGGCAAGCCGGCAATCAACCGCCACCCGCTCTTCGAGCAGGGGCTGGTCGAAGTGCAGGACGAAGGCAGCCAGCTGCTCGCCTACTTGGTGGCGCCGCGACGCGGGGAGATGGTGGCCGACTTCTGCGCCGGAGCGGGCGGCAAGACGCTGGCGATGGCGATGCTCATGCGCGGCACGGGACGGCTGTACGCGATGGACGTGTCGGCCAAGCGGCTGCACGCGCTCGCTCCGCGCGCGGCGCGCGCGGGCGTCTCGAACGTGCACCCCCTTGCTCTCGCGGGCGAGGGCGACGTGCGGGCCAAGCGGCTTGCGGGCAAACTGGACCGGGTCCTGGTCGACGCGCCGTGCAGCGGTTTCGGCACGTTGCGGCGCAACCCCGACCTCAAGTGGCGCCACGGTCCCGACGCGATCCTTGAATTGGCGCAAAAGCAGTTCAGCATCCTGCATGCGGCCGCGCGCCTGGTGAAGCCGGGGGGGCGGCTGGTCTATGCGACCTGCAGCATTCTGGAGGCGGAAAACGAGGCGGTGGTGGAACGCTTCGTCGCCGCCCACCCCGAATTCGCCGCGCTGTCGTGCGGCGAGCTTCTCGCGGCCCAGCGCATCTCGCTGCCGGCGGGCGAGCGCCTGCGATTGTGGCCGCATCTGCACGGCACCGACGGGTTCTTCGCCGCGGCGCTCGAACGGCGCCGAGACGGTCAATCCGGCGCCTGATCCTCGCCGCGGCCGTAGCGCGCGTGCAGCTGCACCGGCTTGGCCATCACGCGGCGCATGCGGATGTTCAGCATTTCCACGCAGACCGCGAACGCCATGGCGAAGTAGACGTAGCCTTTGGGGACTTCGTGGTCGAAGCCCTGCGCGATCAGCAGTACGCCGATCACTACCAGGAAAGACAGGGCGAGCATCTTGATGGTCGGATGCGCCGAAATGAAGCGTCCGATCGCGCCTGCAAAGGCCATCATCAGCGCGACCGACACGACGATCGCCGCGACCATCACCGCGACGTCCTTCACCATTCCCACCGCGGTGATGATTGAATCGAGCGAAAACACGAGGTCGATCAGCATGATCTGCATGATAAGGGTGCCAAAGGATGCGCGCACGGTCACCGCCGCGGAGTTCTCCTCTGCACCTTCGAGCAACTGGTGGATCTCTCTGGTGCTCTTCCACAGCAGGAACACCCCGCCCGCAATCAGGATCAGGTCGCGTCCCGATATCTCCTCGCCGAGGACAGTGAACAGCGGCGCGGTCAATCCGATGATCCAAGCCAATACCAGCAGCAGCCCGATGCGCATGAACATGGCACCGAGCAGACCGATGCGACGCGCGCGCTCGCGCTGCCCGGCGGGCAGGCGATCCACCAGGATGGAGATGAAGATCACGTTGTCGATTCCGAGCACGAGCTCGAGCGCGGCAAGGGTGGCGAACGCGATCCAGGCCTGGGGGTCGGTCAGCAGATCGATCATCGGCGAGCGCTCCTGGGAAGGCCGTCGAGCGGAATTTTCGCACACGCGCCGCGCGTACCTTTTTCCCTTTTCGCAGCGGGAGGTTACGGAATCAGTCGCGCGCGAATGGGTCCATTACAGATTGTTTCTTGCGACTCGCGGTGATTCGCGTAGAATGACACTTACCTGACGTCGATAACTACTATTAGAAGCCAACTCGATGATTTTTTCCGGTTTTTTAGACCTGCCCTGGTGGGGCTGCATACTCGTGGCGCTGGGCCTGACCCACGTCACGATTGCTGCGGTGACGATCTTCCTGCACCGCCATCAGGCGCATCGCGCGCTCGACCTGCATCCGATCGCGTCGCACTTCTTCCGCTTCTGGCTGTGGCTCACCACAGGCATGGTGACCAAGGAATGGGTCGCCATCCACCGCAAGCACCACGCCAAGTGCGAGACCGCAGAGGATCCGCACAGCCCGCAGATCTACGGCATTAATCGCGTCTTGTGGGGCGGCGTGTTCCTGTACGTGAAGGAGTCCTACAACCGCGAGACGCTCGAGCGCTACGGCCACGGCACGCCCGACGACTGGATGGAGCGCAACCTGTATACGGGGCATGCGATCCTCGGCCTCACGCTGATGGGCGCGGTCGACCTGGCGCTGTTCGGCCTGGTGCCCGGCGCGCTGATTCTGCTTAGCCAGATCGTCTGGATCCCGTTCTGGGCCGCCGGCGTGATCAACGGCATCGGCCACTACTTCGGCTACCGCACTTACGGTTGCGCGGACGCGAGCACCAACATCGTGCCCTGGGGCATCCTGATCGGGGGCGAGGAACTGCACAACAACCACCACGCGTTCGCCTCTTCGGCCAAGCTGTCCTCGAAGTGGTACGAGTTCGACATCGGCTGGATGTACATCAGAATGATGGAAATGCTCGGCCTCGCGACGGTCAAGAAGGTGGCGCCGACGCCCCGCTTTGCCGCGCCCAAGCCCGCCGCTGATCTTGACACGCTGCATGCCGTGATCGCCAACCGCTACGACGTTCTGTCGCGCTACGCCAAGTCGATCAAGAAGACCTACCGCGAGGAAGTGCAGCGGCTGGCGCACTGGTCGCCGGGCGAAGCGGAAGCGCTCAAGTCCCTGAAGCGCGTGCTGCTGCGCGTGCAGGAGCTTTCCGAGGTCGAGCGCGTGCGCCTGACCGATGCCCTGCGTAACTCGCGCGCCCTGGCGACGGTGGTCGCGATGAGGCAGGAGCTGACCGCGCTGTGGGAGCGCTCCAATGCTTCGAAGGAGCAGCTGCTGCGCCAGCTTCAGGATTGGTGCCACCGAGCCGAGTCGAGCGGTATTGCGCCCCTGCAGGACTTCTCGCGTCGTCTGCGCTGCTACGCGTAGTCGCACGTCCGCTGCAATAAAAAAAGCCCGCCATCGGCGGGCTTTTTTATTTCCAGCGCTCCGGCGTGCTACTTGAGCTTGGTTTCCTTGTACATCACGTGCTTGCGCGCCTTGGGATCGTACTTCTTGAGCTCCAGCTTGTCGGGCGTGGTGCGCTTGTTCTTGGTCGTGGTGTAGAAATGGCCGGTGCCGGCGGTGGACTCGAGCTTTATCTTTTCGCGCATGGTAGGGGGTCCGGTTAAGCCTTCGCTTCGGCCTTCGCCTTGGCTTTCGCCTTGGCGCGCACCTCGGCGAGCACGGCGTCGATGCCGAGCTTGTCGATGCGGCGCAGGCCGGCGGTCGAAACACGCAGGCGCACCCAGCGGTTTTCGCTCTCGACCCAGAAGCGACGGTAGTGCAGATTAGGCTGGAAGGTGCGTCGGGTCTTGTTGTTGGCGTGCGAGACCAGGTTGCCCTTCATCGGCTTCTTGCCGGTGACTTCACAGACACGGGACATGGATTGCGCTCCGCGGAAAAAAAGAGACAATTATACCCGAATAATCAGTGCTTTTTCAAGGAACGCGACCTGCTCGAGGCGGTGCTTGATTGCCCCCGACGGAGTCTGTGATAGTGCGCAACGTGGAGCCGACGCCGATGCAACACTGCAAATTCGCTGCCAGAGCAACGGCGCTCGGCTTGGCCTTGCTTTGCTCCGCGGCGTTCGGCCAAGCGCCGGAGTCCGCCGCCGCGCCGCGTCTCGCAGGCATGGTCGAATTCGCCAGCGGCAATTCGATGATCACGCCGCAGGTCGGCGACAGTCGCCTGGTCGCCAACGGAAGCGAGGTGCGCGAAGGCGACACGATCATCACCTTCAAGGGTGGCGAGGCACAGCTGCGGATGCTGGACGGCGCCTTCCTCCTGCTGCGCGGGAACTCGAGGATCAAGATCACGGCGTACGTCGCGGACGGCGGCGACAAGGACCGCAGCATCCTCGACTTGATCAAAGGTACGGTGCGCAGCATCACTGGCTGGATCGGAAAGTACAACCGCGCTGCGTACGAGATCCGCACGCCTATCCTGGTTACCATTGGCGTACGCGGCACGGATCACGAGGTTACCTACATTCCTCCGGGCGATCCGCGCGGGGGGCCGGGCGTGTATGACAAGGTAAACGAAGGCAAGGCGTTCATGAGTTCCGGGAGCGACGAGGTCGAGGTGCCGCCGCAACGGGCCGTGTTCAGCGCATGGGGCGCAAAGCCCCGCCGGCCGCGCCTGCTTGCTTCCATTCCCGGATTTTCACGTCTGGACTGCACGAGCGCGAGTTCGCGCGACGAGCGCTGCCTTGCGCGAACGAACCCCGCGCGCGGCGGCCATGCGTGAACGGGCCATTCGCGGCAACGCCGCGCAAACGCTGCGGCAACGCGGCGGGCGGCGCGGCGAGGGACTGGGAGAGCGCGCCCGGCCGATGCACCGCGGCCGGCGGTGACGCGCCGTCTACAGCAGCCCGCGCTCCGCGAATGAGAGCGTTTGGTTGCCGGCGATGATGAAGTGATCCAGCACCTTGACCTCGACCAGCGCCAGCGCCTCGCTCAGGCTGCGGGTGAGCAGCTCGTCGGCCTGGCTAGGCTGCGCCACGCCCGAGGGATGGTTGTGGGCGAGGATGACGGCGGCAGCGTTGCGCCGCAGGGCGGCTTTCACCACCTCGCGCGGGTAGACACTGGTCTGCGTTAGCGTACCCCGGAACAGTTC
>DAHVFK010000590.1 GCA_027317055.1 Betaproteobacteria bacterium
GGCGGCGATCGGCGCCTGTAAAGGCTCCGCGTTCGTGGCCGAACAGTTCGCTTTCGATCAGGCTTTCAGGGACCGCCGCGCAATTGATTGCCACGTACGGTCGATTTTGGCGTGGCGACCTGTCGTGGATCGCGCGTGCGGCCAGCTCTTTCCCCGTACCGCTCTCGCCGGTGATGATCACCGGCGCGCTCGTAAGAGCGGCTTCTTCGATCAGGCGTATGGCCCGGCGTATCGCTAGCGACTGTCCAACCAATGTTCGCTCGCGAGGTCTTGAAAATCACAACCACACCACCGGCACGTTCGCCGAAAATAGTCGGGCTGTGGATAACCTGTCAACAGATCGCTGCTTGGTTAGAACATGCTGTTAACAGAACCTTAATAGTAGTTTTAGCTACTCTTGGCGACGCCGACCTTTCCTGTTCCAGTTCGGAATAAAGCTGACTTTGTGCAGCCACCATCGCCACAGCATGATAATACACGTTGGTCGCAGCGTGACTTCGCGGGCGCTTCTGGCCTTTGCGCGAACCCGATTTCTACCGCCGCACGACGCCCATCGTGTGCAATGTTTGCACACAAATCGCGCGACCGAGGCGAATTTTCAAATCGTGTCGGACACTTAGGACAGTGTGTGCAAAGTTTGCACATGCACACTTGTCTCTTGGCCGTTTGATCGCCGAATCGGCCCGCGCCGCAGCGTGGATCAGGACGCCTGAACATGGGGGCCGGGTCTTGCGCATAGAATCCAAAAGCGGCACTGCAGTTGCTCAATGACGGCGTCGGATGAGTGTGTGTGGTTGTGGGGTGCTTGCGATGTTGGGAGTGGTTTATGTCGCATCAAGCGCCGCACCAAGTCATGTCGCGGGCGACACTGTCGCCCGCGACTATCGAGGAACTCCTCGCAGATCCATCGCGCACGAGAGGCCTGGTTCTCGAGTCCGTTCCAGAACTCTTAAGTCAGCTCGCGTTGCGCGTGGCGGCGCTCAAAACATTGGAAGGTGCGTTGCTTTCACTGATGCTCAGCGAGCGCATCGCGACTAGAGGCCTCAGCACCGCCGCGAGTAAATTGTTGGCCGCGCGCGAACTCGCCGAGCTCTTCGGCGTTCCGGAATCTTGGGTCAGGGAACAGGCTCGCCTCGGCATTCTCCCATCCTTCAAACTCGGTCACTACGTTCGCTTCAGAATCGAAGAAGTCGAACGCTTTCTTACGCAACGCGCCAGCCAGGCCGCTTGACTTTCTGAATCATCGACTATACGATACGTATAGTCATGACCGGACGAGAACTCCGTTCCATCAGACAGAAGTTGGCGCTTACGCAAGCTGCCCTTGCAGAAGCAATCGGCGTAACGTCGAACACCTTGGCGCGCTGGGAACGCGGCGAGATGGCGATCTCCGAGCCAGCCGCGAGGCTGTTGGAGAAGCTTGCCGAGGAACGTAAAATCGCCAGGCGAGGGAATTAAAATGGGCGGGCATATTCAAAAGACGGTTGGTGGACGCTGGCAAATCGACTACCGCGACGGCCAAAGCAGGAGGCATCGCGCGACCTTCGACACCAAGAAGGAAGCCGACAACGCGCTGACGGACATAAAATCGCGAATCGGTAAGGGCGAGTACGTAGCTTCGAAGCTTCTGCCAAAATTTCGCGAACTCGCGGAAGACTGGTTCCGTTCAAAGGGCGATCGTCGGCCGGGAACGGTCTGCAACTGGCGCGCTCAGATCGATCTCCACCTGAATCCGAAATTGGGAGATCTTCGCCTCGATCGGATCGACGTTGCGTTCATCGAAAAGCTGCGCGACGAGCTTCGCGCAGAGTTGAGCGCCAAAAGCGTGAACGCCGTGTTGACGACGGCCGCGGCAATCTTCAAGCTGGCGGTTCGGCGCAAGCTTGCAACTGGCAACCCTGCCGCGGACGCCGAGCGCGCGTTCATGGGCGCGACAGAGCTCAAGGATGAGACGACGAAGGAGCAGCGTGGAGACGGCGTTCAGCCACTCAGACCAGAGGAAGTTCTGGATCCGAACGAGATCCGCAAGGTGCTGGAAAAGACTGAGCCCGGATATTACCGGACCCTGTTTCTGACCGC
>DAHVFK010000591.1 GCA_027317055.1 Betaproteobacteria bacterium
ATATCGGCATGATCCGCGCCGCGGGCGGCGACCTCAGCCAGTACATCGCCATCGTGCACGGGCTGATCGGCCAGCTCGACCTGCGCTACGCCTGGCTGACGACCCTGCTGCTCTGGTACCGCAACATCGAGGATCTGAAGCCGCACCTCTGCGACCGGCGGTCGGCCGCCGTGCGGAGGGTGCTCAGCCGCGCGCCGCTCAGGGTGTTCGAAGAGTCGGAGGGCCTGCGCCACGACGACGCCCAGCCCAGCATCGACGGGCTAGGGCGCGTGCTCATTGACTCGATCCTCGAGCGAGCGAACAGCCGCTGGCAGGAGCTGCAGGCCGTCGAGATCGTTCTGGCGGAGCTCTCCGCAGAGCTGGACGGCGAAGACCTCCTGCACGCTGAGGTGCGCGAGCTGTGGGCGGACGGCAAGCGGACGCTGGAGGAGCTCGTCGAGGGCATGGCGCGCTTCGGGGTCACGGTGGCGTGCGACGAGCCGCCAGCCGACCTCGTCGCACGGCTGCGGGAGATTGCCAGGCGCGAGATCGAGCAGTAGGCAGCGTGTGTTAAATCACGAGCAGCGCAAGCTGGCGGTGCGCCGCGCTAACGTCGCGTAGCGTACCTGTGGCAGCTCTTGTTGCCGGCCTGCTGGCGACGATCTAATCGGTCGCTCGATGGCGCAGCTACACCTACGCCAACCGCGACGCCCACCCGACTTGCATAGCCGCACCCGCCAACACGTCAAAAGGCACTGCGGCCTGCGACCGCTGCGCTTAGCCACGCTCGAAGATGAGTACGTGCTTCTTCAGAGCGCCGGTGTCTGGGTTAGGGTAGGCTTGCGCTAGCTTCCATCCTTTCGCCGCCCGCTTCTCAAGCTCGCCCTTCATCTGATTGAGATCCGAGACGGCGACGGCGTGATACTGCATCATCCTGCTCGCTTTCTTGTCTCTGAGTAGATCCGCGATCGGCCGGCGTGGCTGTAATCATATGTCCGTGGGGCGTCGCAGACAACGATGCCGCGGCGCGCAGAGTGGTCACCGTGGCGTGCGAGGAGCCCTCAGCGAAGCTGGTCACCGACCGCGGGAGGTCGCCTGGCGCGAGATGGGGGGTCGGCGGCTTCAGAGAATCGGGATCAGCGCGAGCCGCCGGCGCGCCTTGAGGTGCGTCCGGTCGATGATCAGCGCGGTCTCGTACTGCCGTCGCGCCTGATCGCGCTCACCGAGCATCTCCAGCGCGAAGCCGAGCGCGTAGACGGCCTCCGCTGCGGCGCCATTGTCGCGTTCGAGCCCGGCCATCTTCTCCGCCAACTCGCGGCACCGCGGCGAGTCGCTCGCGGCGGCCGCCTCTCGATATTGCGCTCTCAGCGTCGCGGTGATGCGATGGTGGTCGCGCGGAGACATGGCAAGGCCGGGCTCTCTGGTCCTGCCTGCGTCGCCGGGGTGGGTGGAGCGTAGCAGTCGCAGGCGCCGATCTCCAAGCGCCCGGTGTCACCCGACCAACGTTATGTGGTCATAGCGATGGGAGCAACCGCGCGCGCTCTGTCGGAGGGGTCGCCGCTACTCGGTCTGGCCCACCGGCCGATTCGCAGCCTGCGCCGCGGCCTTCTGCTCCTGGAAGAGGTCCCGGTTGAGGTAGGCGAAGATGCCGTCAGGGTTGTCCTGCTGCGGAGCCACCCAGACGTGCATCATCCAGCGGAGGTCGGGGGTGTACAGCCCCCCTTTCGCGGTGCAGCTCGCTTGTGTTTCGCCCTCGCTCGCGCCGGAGAACCCGACTAGGCAGAGGCCGACATGCGCGTGCCACAGCGCGAGGTTGCCGGCGAACGACGGTGGCTGGACGTCGGGCCGGACGCCGTTGATGCCCGGCAGCAGGAGAAACCACACCCCGACAAGCTGCTCCGACCCGCCCGGGCCGATCTTGCTGAACAACAGCCCTTGCGGGTGCGCCGGGTCGAAGGCGCCTTTCCGCAGCAAGGCGTAGTTCAGGTAGTGCTCGCCCATGAAGGGCACGTCGCTCGTCGTGTTGACGTAGCCCGCCGCCTTCGCCGCATCGACTGTCGAGAGCCGCTCGGCCGCCTGCCGCACCAGTTCCACCT
>DAHVFK010000592.1 GCA_027317055.1 Betaproteobacteria bacterium
CCCCAGGCCCGCTCACGTCGCAGCGCTTCGATCGCTGAGACCACGAGGTCGGAGGTTTTTCGCGGACAGCGCTTCGGGTCACTGGGTCGGTCGACGAGTCCCGGACATCCCTGCTGGGCATAGCGCCGGAGCCACTTGTATACCGTCGCGCGCGACACGCCCATCATCGCTGCGATGTTGGCCGGGGTGTATCCGGCTTCCCGGTGCCGGACAATCTGGAGCCTGCTGTGAGGGGTCAACCGCGCGTTACGATGTGCCAAGAGAGTGCTCCTTTCGACTGAAGGCTTTCAACACCCACAGCCGACTCGAGCACTCTCTTTGTGTCAACAACCTACGTGGGAACTACAGCTAGGCCAGGCGGAACGCACACTAAGAGGTCATCGTGGCCGGCGACCGGCCCGAGCGGCACTAGCAGGGTGCTGAAAAAGTAGCCTCAGGGGATCGACGGTGGGTGAGCTGCCGCGTAGGATGATCTCGGCGGGTATTCAGGGGGAGGTCTTCGATGCGCGGCGATGCGAATCAGCAGGCGACGATGCTCACGGTGATCACGCCGGACGCCAAGGTCCCGCAGGACCATCCCATCCGTGCTATCAAACCCATCGTGGACCGCGCCCTGCGGGAGCTGTCGCCGGTCTTCAACGCGATGTACGCCACGGTCGGGCGGCCGTCCATCCCGCCGGAGCACCTGCTCAAGGGCCAGCTCCTGATGGCCTTCTTCTCCGTGCCGAGCGCGCGCCGCTTCTGCGAGCAACTGGAGTACAACCTGCTCTTTAAGTGGTTCTTGGACCTGAACGTGGACGACCCGGCGTTCGACGCCTCGACCTTTTCGAAGAACCAGGAGCGGCTGCTCCAGCACGACATCGCACGCCAGTTCCTTGGGGCGGTCACCGCCGAGGCGGAGCGCCGGCAGCTGCTCTCGAGCGACCACTTCACGGTGGACGGCACGCTGCTGCAAGCGTGGGCGTCGCTCAAGAGCGTGCGGCCGCGCGATGACGACAGCGCGCCGCCGGCGGGTGGCGGCCGCAACCGGGACGTGGACTTCCGCGGGCAGCGCCGCAGCAATGAGACGCACGTCTCCGCGACAGACCCGGAGGCGCGGCTGGCCCGCAAGGGCGACGGTCAAGAGACCCGGCTCTGTTTCGCTGGCCACGTGCTGATGGAGAACCGCAACGGGCTCGTGGTCGACCTGGTGCTGACCGAGGCGACGGGTACGGCGGAGCGCGAGGCGGCCCTGCGCCTGCTCGACCAACTGGGCGGCACGAAACGGATCACGGTCGGGGCGGACAAGGCGTACGACACAGCGGACTTCATCGCCGGCTGTCGGGCGCTCAACGTGACGCCGCAGGTAACACAGCACACCACGAACCGGCGTAGCCGCATCGACCGGCGGACGACACGGCATCCGGGCTACGCGCTCGCCCAGCGCATCCGTAAGCGCGTCGAGGAGATCTTCGGCTGGGTGAAGACGGTGGGCGGCGGGCGCAAGCTCCGCTACATCGGCGTCGCGCGCAACGAGGCGTGGGCGACGATCGCGGGAGCCGCCTACAACCTCGTGCGGATGGCCCACATCGAACTGGCGCAAGCCGCCGCATAGCGGGCGCGACGGTCGCGGAGCTGCTCTCCCACGAGGGAGAGGGCAGCGAAGGCAGCCCAGATCAGGTGATCATCGACACCCGCAGCCTCGCCCGGGCCGTTTCTTCAGCACCCTGCTAGCGCGCCTCCTGCTGCACCAGGGCGCGTAGCCGGCCTACCAGCTCGGCGTCCGGCTCTTCCTGCTGCAGCGGTCCGGTGTAGGGCGCCAGCTTCTCCTGCAGTTCGAGCAGGAGCTCCCGGCTCTTGATCAGCAGCTCCCGCACCTCCAGATGCAGCGGGTCCTCGCCATCCAGCTCCGCCGCCACCTCCGCTACCACGACCTCGGCGGCTCGCAGTGCCCGCCAGTGCTGTCGCCATGCGTCGCGGACCGTCTCGATGAGCGCGCGCGCGGTCGCGGCGGCCGTGCCCGTCGCCTGACCGTCGCTCTGCTCCACCTCGCGCCCGTCGACGAGGCTCAGGGCGAAGCGCCCGAGCAACATC
>DAHVFK010000593.1 GCA_027317055.1 Betaproteobacteria bacterium
GGGTGGTGCACGCCAAGAAGGCGGAGATCACCCACGAACTGCGGCGCGAGTTGGGCCTGAGCCAGGGGCGCGGTCTGAGCCTGGGTATGTAAGCCGATGGATAGCGAGCAGCAGCATCTCCCGGAGGACGCGGCCGACGCGGCGGAGCGGGCGTTCGAGGCGCTGCGCGACGAGGTGGCGGCGCTGCGGCGCGCGCTGGAGCGGCTGGCGCAAGGACGATCGTCCGACGAGCCGGCGCCGGACTACAGCCCGACCCTGGGGGCGATGGCGCAGGAGCTGCGCGCGGTCGGCGCCCGGCTCGACGGCATCGAGGCGCAGCCGGCGTTGCGGCTGACGCCCGCAGAAATCACCCGCCAGGTCGCGGCCGGGGTGCGGCAAGCGAGCGAGGACGCGGCCAGGGGCCACGCCCACGCCGGATCGCGGCTCGACGACGCGGTGCGCGACATGCAGACGCTGATCGGCTCGGCCAACAGTCAACTTGCCCAGCGGCGGCGGTGCCGTCGCGATTTGTGTGGAGATTCGGTTCGGCGTCGCCTCCGATCAGGTGAGGATATCGGGTCAAGCGGCGAGGTCAATGCATTGAGGGATGAACGTCTCGGGAAGCGTCTGCCAACCGTCGACCTTGCGCATGTTGATCTGGCCCGAGGCGAGTAGCGCCCAGAACAGCATCGCCGCAGTTTCGGCGGAGGGGAGCACGGTCTGCGTCTTGATGCGGCGCTTGAACTCTTCATGAAGCCGCTCAATGGCGTTCGTGGTTCGCGCCGACTTCCATTGGCCTTCGGGTAGGCGGACGAAGGTGAACAATCGTTCGCCAGCTTCTTCGAGGCTCGTGGCAACGGCCGGACAGCGAAGGCGCCACTTGCGCAGGAAGGCACGCCGCCTGGTCTCGATCTCCTTGGCGGATCTTGCGTAGATCATGTCGGTGTAGTCAGCCGAGATTTCCTCGTGCAGCGCCTCGGGCGCGTGCGCCAGGAGATTGCGATGCTTGTGAACGGTGCAGCGCTGGGTGGGCACTTCGGGCCACAGCGCGGCGAGCGCCTTCTCCAATCCGGCGGCGCCGTCGATGATCAAGAAGTCCGGTGTTCGCAGCCCGCGGGCGATCAGGTCGTCGAGCACGCCGCGCCACGCGGCTTCGCTTTCGCCGCCCATGTTGCGCACCGCCAGCAGGATCTTTTGCCCATCGCGGCGAACGCCGAGGACGACCAGTAGCGAGATGTTGGCTGCCTTGCGATCGAGCCGCGCCCGCACGACTGTGCCATCGAGGATCAACCGGACGACGTCGTCACCGGTGAGATCGCGCCGCATCCAGGCCTCCCAATCGGTCTTCAGCTTGCGCCAGACGCGGCTGACCACGTCCTTGCCGACGGCGCCTTTGAACAGCGCCCCGAGCGCCCGCTTGACCCGCCTGGTGTTGGTGCCGGAGAGATAGGCCGAGGCGATCAGCGCCTCGACTTGCCGGGTCATCCGGGCGTAACGCGGCAGCACGGCGCTCTGCCATTCCTCGCTCGTGCCGTCGGCGGTCGAGAGCCGGGCCCGTGGAACCGCGATCTCGACCGGACCGAACGAGCCGAGCAGCCGCCGCGTGCGCGTTCCATTCCGGTAGCCCGCAGCCGCGCCGCGCTCGTAGCGGCCGCGCCCCAACGCCGCCGTCGCCTCGTGCTCGATCATCTCCTCGAGAAACTGCCGAACCCGCTCGCGCAGCTCCGCCTCGATCGGATCAAACCAGGCTTCCCCGGCAAACAGAGGCGCTGCTTCCGTCGTCGTGCTATTCTGCTCCATGGCGTAATCTCCCCCGGCGCGCCAGCGCCGGTTACGAGTCGTTGAACCACTCGGAGATTACGCCACCCCAATTTCCACCACACCCGCGACGGCACCCTATCGATCCGATCGAGAGACATTTCATTGCGGTTCTCATGCTCCTGTTTGTCGCCGGACCGTCCCTTGTTGCGATTGACATGGATCAGTCTTCCCATGCGGCGGTGAACGAGGAGCCGCCCTGATATCTCGGGAGGACAGATGGCAGGCTCCGGCCTCGGCCCGACCGAAGCGGTCCGCGGGCCGCTGGCTTCCGT
>DAHVFK010000594.1 GCA_027317055.1 Betaproteobacteria bacterium
CTGGTCGATCGCCTACGAGGGCTCGAACCTGAACAGCTGGAACAAGTTCCCGGCCTCGGTGCAGCAGTTCTTCCTCAAGGAGTTCACGCAGCTGGAGAACGACATGTGGGCCATCGGCGCCCAGGCCACCGAGGAGGGCGTCAACTGCAATACCGGCAAGGGCACCTGCACCCTGGGCAAGCCCGGCCACATGACGCTGGTGAAGATCTCCGCCGCCGACGAGGCGCGCAAGAAAGCGCTGGTGCAGGACGTGGTGCTGGTCAAGTGGGGCAAGCGCTGCGGCAAGGCCTGCGCCGAGAAGTGGAACGAGACCGTCGGCAAGGTCGTCGGCCTGAATATCCCGCTCGACAAGCTCTGATCCGGTGAACAAGCTGTTGGGGCTCGCGCGAGTCGTCGCGCGGGCCGGCTGCTGGTTCGGCGGCGCGATGGTCGCCGCCGCCGCGCTCATGATCGCGGTCGACGTGGTCGCGCGGAAGCTCTTCAGCGTGTCGCTCGGCGCCTCGAGCGAGGTTTCGGGCTACGTGCTCGCGATCGGCACCAGCTGGGCACTCGCGCTCGCGCTGCTCGATCGCGCGCACGTGCGCATCGACTCGCTCTACACGGTGCTTCCGGTGCGGCTGTGCGCGCTGCTCGACATGCTCGCGCTCGTTTCGTTCATGATCTTCGCCGCCTTCACCACCTGGCAGGGCGGCAAGGTGCTGCTCAACTCGATCCAGGTCGACGCGCATTCGCTCACGCCGCTGGGGACGCTGCTCGCGATCCCGCAGACGCTGTGGGTGGCGGGGTTCGTGCTCTTCTCGGCGATTCTTCTGCTGCTGTTCGTGCGCGCGGTGATGCTGCTAGTGCGCGGGCGCTGGGAGGACGTGCAGCGGCTGATCGGCCCGCGCACCGCGCAGCAGGAGCTGGAAGAAGCGCTGCACGAGCAGGAGCGCTACAAGGCGCCGCAGGCCTGACGGAGAACGCGCTTGGTTTGGACCGCCGTCCTCGTTCTGCTCGCGATCCTCGCGCTGAGCATCCCGGTCGCCGCCGGGCTGCTGGTGCTGGGGGTGGTGCTCGATTACGCCTACTCGTTCCTGCCGCTCAGGCTGGCGATCGGCGAGATCACCTGGTCGACCTCGACCAACTTCATCCTGTTCGCGATCCCGCTTTTCATCCTGCTGGGGGAGGTCCTGCTGCGATCGGGTATCGCCGAGCGCATGTACGCGGCGATGACGCACTGGCTGTCGTGGCTGCCGGGCGGGCTGATGCACTCCAACATCGGCACCTGCACCCTGTTTGCGGCGGTCTCGGGCTCGAGCGTGGCCACCGCCGCGACCATCGGCACCGTGGCGGTGGAGCAGATCGACAAGTACGGCTACAACGAGCGCCTGTACCTCGGCACCATCGCCGCGGGCGGCACCATCGGCATCCTGATCCCGCCCTCGATCCCGATGATCGTCTACGGCGCGCTGACCGACACCTCGATCCCGCAGCTGTACCTCGCGGGCATCCTGCCGGGCGCGGTGCTGACGGTGCTGTTCATGCTCACCGTGATCATCGCCTGCCTGGTCCGGCCGCGCTGGGGCGGACACCGGGTGGAGACGAGCTGGAGCGCGCGCTGGCGCTCGCTGCCCGATCTGATCCCGCCGCTGCTGATCTTCATCGTGGTCATCGGCTCGATCTACGGCGGCATCGCGACCCCGACCGAGTCGGCGGGCCTTGGCGTGGTGGCGTCTTTCGCGCTCGCGGCCTGGCGCAGGCGGCTGTCGTGGGCGATGCTGCGCGACACCTTCGAGGGCACCATGAAGACTACCGCGATGATCATGGCGATCCTGATCGCGGCCTACTTCGTCAATTTCATCATCACCTCGATCGGCCTGTCGGGCAAGGTGATGAGCTACGTCACCGGCTTCGGGCTCTCGCCCACCGGCACCATCATCGTGATCGTCCTGTTCTACCTGGTGCTCGGCATGTTCATGGAGTCGCTCTCGATGCTGGTGGCGACGGTGCCGATCATCACCCCGGTGGTGGCCGCGCTCGGCTTCGACCCGATCTGGTTCGGCGTGCTGATGATGCTGCTGATCGAGAC
>DAHVFK010000595.1 GCA_027317055.1 Betaproteobacteria bacterium
GGCTTCGCGCTCGCGGTGATCGCCGGCAATCAGCTCGGGCCGTCGGCAGTGCCGCGCCTCGCCACGTTGCTTGCGCTCTGGTCAGTCGCGCGCGTGGCATTTCTCCTTGCCCCTCAAAGCAGCATATCGGCCGTCTCGAATATTGCCTTTGCCGCGCTGCTCGCGGCACAACTCGCGCCGCGGCTGCTCGGCGCGGCGAAGAAGCTACGCAACCAGGCGCTGCCGCTGGTTCTGATCGCGATCTGCGCCGCCGGCGCCGCGTATCCCCTCGTCCCGCGCACCGCACTCGCAGTGGGGGTCCTGCTGTTCGCGTTGCTGATGCTGTTCATGGGCGGGCGATTGATAGCGCCCGCGGTCGCGGGCCAGTTCTACCGCCAGGGCGCCAAGCTCGACGCGCGAGTGCAGCCAAGGATCGAGGCCGCTTTAATCATCGGCATGGCGATCGCCGTCTCGGCCGCGTGCTTCCCCCGGCTGGTCTGGGCGACGGCGGCCGCGACGATCACCTCCGGTCTGCTGGCCGCCGTGCGCCTGCTGCGCTGGCGGCTGTGGGCACTGCGTGGACGGCCCGATCTGCTGTGCCTTGCCGCAGGCTACGGCTGGGTCGCGCTCGGACTACTGCTCTACGGCGCTGCGCTCGGTGCCGGCCACGACCAGATCGCCGCGCTGCACGTCATCACGGTGGGCGGAATCGGCACGCTCACGCTCAACGTGATGGCCATGACCTCCATGCTCAAGGCGCGGCAAGACCCGTCGCGCGCCCGCCTGCCGCTGTGGAGCACCCTGCTCATCGCTGGCGCGACGCTGGCCCGGGCGCTGGCCGGCGTCGGCGTTGCCCCCTCGCAGGCATTGCTCAACCTCGCGGCGCTCTGCTGGAGCGGAGCGTTTGGCCTGCTGCTGATGCAGCTTATGCGGACGGCTCGCGCTTCTTCCAGAGCGAGAGGTAACCCAGCGCCATAGCCAGCGCGAGGGGCAGCGCGCCGCCAAACATGAACACCAGATCGCCCGGCAGGCGCGACCACTCGAGCGCTCGCGCGAGCGGGGTCGCGGTATACGCCGTGCTACGCGCGTGCCAATAGCCGTTTTCGATTACGTCCCGCACCTGCATGATCCCGCCGGGGAACAGACTGAGCACGACCATCAAGGCGAGCCCGATGTTGAGGCTCCAGAACGCCACCCGCACCAGCCCCGAGACCTTCACCCAAATATCGTCCGCGACGGTCTCGCGCAGCACGAAGACCATGAGCCCGGCGCCCAGCATGCCGAACACGCCCATTAGCGCTGCGTGGCCGTGGTTGGGGGTGAGGATCGTCCCGACCTCGTAATAGCTCACGATCGGCGTATTGATCAGGAACCCGAACACGCCGGCGCCGACGAAGTTCCAGAAGCCGACGGCCATCAGGAAATAGAAGGTCCAGCGGTGGCGCTCGACCATGCTCACGCTTCCGCGCGTGAGCTTGACGAAATCCCAGGCGTCGAGGGTGATCATCGTCAGGGGCACGACCTCGAGCGCCGAGAAGGCGCCCGAAAGGGCCATGTTCAATTCGGTCTGGCCGGTCCAGTACCAGTGATGCCCGGTGCCGATCAACCCGCCGCCGAAATACAGGATCGCGTCGAGGTAGATCGTGCGCAGCGCGGCGACCCGCCGCACGAGGCCCATCTCGTAGAAGACCACGGCCACGATGACCGTCACGAAGAACTCGAAGAATCCCTCCACCCAGAGGTGGATGATCCAGAACCGCCAGGCGTCGACGATCGTGTAGTTAGTCTGCGAGCCGTAGAACAGGGCGGGGAGGTAGAAAAGCGGAATTGCGAACGCGGCGATCAGGAAGAAGTTCGCGAAGCTGCGCCGCTCGGGATCGCGGCGCGCCGGCGCGACCGCGCGCCAGACCAGGGCGAACCAGAACAACAAGCCGACCGCGAGGAGGATCTGCCAGAAGCGGCCGATCTCGAGGTACTCCCAGCCCTGGTCGCCGAACCAGAACCACGTCCGCGGCAGCCACTGCAATATGCCGACCCATTCGCCCAGCATGCTGCCGACGATAACGAGCGCCACCGCACCGAAG
>DAHVFK010000596.1 GCA_027317055.1 Betaproteobacteria bacterium
GTTGTAAAGCGTTCTCGGCGCCCCCCATTGTCGCAGCTCGCCACGAAAGGATGGGTGTCTATGTTCCCTTAAAAAGATGACAGCGTGACGATCGACCAACTCCGAAATTTTTACGAGGCCCAGCAGTTTCAGCCGTTCGTCTTACACCTGGCGGATGGTCGTGCCGGGCGCCGAAAGCGGTAATAGGCTCTTAGCCCGGATTATTCACGAACGGTGAAATAAAAGTGCCTCCGCGCGCATCTAAGGTGTGATGACAACAGCACCTGGCGACTCGCACGGAGGCACAGATGGAAAAACAGGCTGGTTTTGAGATCACGTTCGATTTTCTCACATCCAAGCCGGTCGTGGTAGAGCCCACGGCCGGGCAAATTTCCAGCGACGCGGGCTTGTTGCCGTTCCGCCAGCTCGACGAGCGTCTTGGGCTCACGCGCCAATTTGCCGAGACGCTTTCGGAGCGTCGAAGAATCAGCCATCTCGACCACACGCTGTTGGAAATGGTCAGGATGCGAGTGTTTGGCATTCTGGCCGATTACCCCGATCAGAACGACCATGATGTGCTGCGAAGCGATCCGGTATTCAAGCTTCTCTGCGATCGCTCCATCCATGACGACGATCTGGCCAGCCAGCCCACCTTGTCCAGGTTCGAGAATGCGATCGACGTTCCCTCGTTCTTTCGCCTCGAAAATCTGTGGTTGGAACAGTTCATCGCTTCCTTCGAGGAGCCACCGCGCGAGTTGACGTTGGACATCGATCCCTTCGACGATCCCACGCACGGCCAGCAGCAACTGACTTTTTTCCACGGCTTCTATGAACAATATCAGTACCTGGCGCGGGCCATCACCTGCGCCGACAACGACTTGACACTGGACGTCTGCTTGCTGCACGGCAGCGCGCATGCGGCCCTGGGAGCGGCGGGCGACATCGAGCGCGTGGTGCGGAGGATGCGCGAGGCTTGGCCGGACGTGACGATCCACCTGCGCGGCGACAGCGGTTTCGGCGTTCCGGCCATGTATGAAGTCGGCGAGCGGCTTGGCATCCTGTTCTCGTTCGGCATCGCGATGAATGCGCGGCTCAAGAAACTCAGCGAAAACACGCTGAATGAGGCGTTGCGGCAGTGGGAGGAGAAGGGCGAGCCTCAGCGCTTGTTCTGCGCGTTTTGGTATCAAGCCGATTCCTGGTCTGTCCCACGTTGGGTGGTCGTCAAGTGCGAGGCGAATGCCCAAGGCACCAATCGCCGCGCGATCGTCACCAACCGGCCGGGCGCTCGGATTTTGCCTGGCGCAGCCTACGACGAGTACGCCGATCGGGGCGAAAGTGAAAACCGCAACAAAGAACTCAAGCGCGGTCTTACCGCCGACCGGTTGAGCGATCATCGTTACTTCGCCAACCTGTTTCGCCTGCACCTTCACACCGCCGCCTATAATTTGCTGGTGCGAATGCGCCGGCAGGTCGCGGCTCCTCCGGCCGCGGATCCGCATGAACCCCTCCCCACCGAAGCCTTGCCCGGTCGGCGCCGCCGCGGGTGGCACAACCGCCGCCGCAAAGCAGATCCGCTCGGAGAAGGGCATGCTTGCACCTGGCGCAGCCGATTGATCAAAGTTGCGGCCTGGATTGTCGAGACCAAACGGCGCGTCGTCGTGCGGCTTTCTTCGAGTTGGCCCTATCTTGACCACTATCAGAACGTCAGCCGCCAGGTACTGCCGGCGATTTCCAATGACAGCAGCTAATCCCCGCGCCAACATCGAAGCAAAGGCCTCCCGCCAACATTTCTGTCTGGGGGAAAGGGGGCTTTGCGCCTTGCAACATCGTTCTTCTTCAACCGGCGCGTTCTCACCAGTAAAATGCGCTACTTCAAGAGCCGAGCGCCAAGTTCATGAATAATCCGGGCTAGGCGTGCTGGCACGCTGGGGAATCGTTGGTTTAGAATCAGAAACGGAGGCTCGGGGCCCTAACGCGGCCAAGTCCGACGCGAGCACCTGATAACGCCGTTGACACCCTGGCCAGTGCCACGTCGTGGAGCAATCCGCGACGTGTGCCAAGGTCGTTGAAAAGTATGGCGC
>DAHVFK010000597.1 GCA_027317055.1 Betaproteobacteria bacterium
TGATTTGTAAGAAGGATCCAATCGCCGTCGGGACAGCCCTTGCCAAAGCGTTCATTCATTACCGCCGATTCCGCCTTCTCCCGCCATCGTCTGGGCATTCGGTTGTGCAAGACAGTGATGCGATCGGGATTACGGCCGCTCTCGACCAGCCGGTCGTAGGTTGCCTGGAGGCGCTCGACCGTGTTTGCGAAGTAGATTCGTTTGCCGCGATCTTCGGTCAGGGCGGCGTCGAGCGGTGACCAATCAAGGTCCTTCTTCTCCTGCCCATCGCTGGTCTTCTTGTTTCTCAGGGGCAGGCTCGAGACAGATACGTGGCGGTTCTTTTCACGCATTCGCAGCCGTGTGTCATCCGTAAGTTCTCCCTTGCCGACGATCATGAGCTTCAAGTCTTGACCTTGGTCGTGGAAGTGCTTTTGGAGTTGGGTCGCCACGGCCTCCGGTAGCGTCGCTGTAAGAATTACGGTTTGCAGTCCGAGGCGCAGCCGAAAGTCGATAATTGTGAGCAGAATCGGCAGCGCGTTCGCCGAAATTCCCCACGCGAGGTGAGCTTCATCGAGGATAAGGCGCGACATCAAAAGCGCGCCGGCGACGGCGTGCCCTGACTTAAGCGGCAGGCTCAGAGGAAGTCCCGGAACTCCGCAGACCACCTGATCGTAGGTGGTGACGACCACTTCCTCACTGAAGAGATTGCTTTCCTCTGAGTCGCCGTGGTGGACCGCAACGCATAGCGGACGCGCCTTGCGCGAGAATTCCTGCGAGCGCGTCAAGTCGTAAAGTTCCTTCTTGATGCCCGACCCTAAGGCGCGCAAAGGAACAGCGTAGACAATTTTCTGGGACTGGTTTCGGAGATCGCCGCAGACCGCACGCGTTTTGCCGAGGCCGGTTGGGGCGACAAGCAAGAGGCTTTGGCCGGCGGAAGTCACGCTTTGCACTGCATCTTGAAAGTTGTGAATCATTCTGATATCAATCCTTAACATGGCTACAAGAAGAACACAATAAACCTAACACAGGTTACGTGTTATTTAGCGCCGATGAGGAGGTGACTGAAATGTGCTTGGTTTTCTTGTGGTTCAGCGAGTCCTTGAACTGCTTCCCCGATGAGGAGGGGGCAAAGGCTGACTTCGTCGCTGGTCGGCGCTTGAGGATCACTGGGTACCAAGGAGGGGAAAGAGAGGCGCTGCAGCGTCTTTCGCCGTCTGCGGCCTGGGAGTTTCAGATAACCAATCTGGCTCCCTTGCCCACCGCAGACGGTTCCCCGCCTCATCAATAGAGGGTCCTCGAGACTATGCACCGCTGCCTCATGGCCCGAAGATCCGATACTTCCCCAATCCAAACGTGGCGCCGTGGCCGACGTGGACGAATTGCCCGAAGCAGAGGAACTTCCAGAACGGGGCGAAGTCACCTTCGTAAGTTGCGCGGCCCACGATTCCCTCCCATTCCATCCGGCGATCCTGGCGCGACGAATAGCGTTGCCATCTTGTCCACTTTGTGTCGTCTCTGATCAAGCGAATCGATCCCGCTTGGTCGATGAGCTCTCGGAAATCCACCTCCAGCGGTGCGGCGCAATGAAATCTCGATAGCGACGAGAGCCGGCCCAACAGCCTGCGAAACAGAATCTGAAATTCGGGCGTTCTTACGAACCGGCCCTCATGCTTGAGCCGAGTTTGGGTGAGAAACTCGATCGTTAACGAACCATCCAGCAGTGCGTCGGCGCACGCATCGAGGCTGATGCTATCAGCCGACCCATGCACCAGGTTCTCCGAAGCTGTGTACACAACTCGAGCTTGGCCAGTGCCTGCGCCCATCGCGTCGATGCGTTGCAACTCGATCGCCTGCCGGCCTCGTCCGATCCGGTTTACCTCGCGCAGGGCGACGACGAAGTAGGGGAAGAATTCCTGGGCGCGGCCGATCAGGACCAGCTCGAATGAGACCTCATCTCCGGGTTCGAACATCCGCCGACCGTGCTCATCGCTATCCGTCTGCACTGAATCCGCGGGAGCGATCACAAATGGACGCGGAATCTCGTCGTGGGTTCGCAGCGCGTCGGAGTCAGGC
>DAHVFK010000598.1 GCA_027317055.1 Betaproteobacteria bacterium
GTAGACCTCGCTGCGCGGCCTGATCTCGGACTGCAGCAGCGCGGGCTTGAGCGGGGGCGAGGGCAGCGGGCGCAGGCTGCGTGCGCCCACGCCGAGCGCGACCAGCACGCTCGCGGCGGCGGCGAACAGCGCCGTGCGCCAGCGGCGCTGCGCCCGCGCGGTGCCGGCCGAGGCCGAAGAGGCGGCAAGCGCGGCGCGAAACTGGGGCGAGGCGAGCATGTCACCGGGGGCGGCGGCGTCGGCCAGCGCGAGCGCCGCGCCGAGGCCTTCGCCTGCGAGGCAGGGGCCGCGCTGCGGGTTCTCGACGCTGCCCAGCGGTCCGTAGTCCACCCCGACCCGCAGCGGCAACTCGCCCGCCGCGGCACGCGCCCGCTCGGCGAGCGCGAGCGCCGCGGCGGGGCCCTCCAGCACCACCACGGCGAGCGCGTCGGCGGCGTCGAGCACGATCCGGTCGGCGGGGGTGAGCGGCTGGAGCGCGATGCCGGTGAGCGCCTCGAGTTGCGCGCGCAGGGCGGTCCGCTCTGCCGCGGGCTGGCGCGCGGAATCCGCCATTCCCAGCACCACCACGCTCGCCAGCACCGGCGCGGGCGCGTCCTCGTTGGTGTGCATCATGCGCCGATTATCTGTCGGTCGAGCTCGGCGTAGTGGCGGAATATCCCGGATTCGTTGAACGGGATGCGCCGCGGCGAGGCAAGGTAGGCCGCGAGGCGCGGGCGCAGCGCGACGCGGTCGTGCAGCGCCGCGACCCAGGCGCGGCGGCGCTCGAGCCCGGCCATCGCGCGCGGGAAGGCGTAGCGCAGCCCGGCGATCATCTGGAACAGGGACAGGTCGACGTAAGTGACGCGCGCGCGGTGTTTTGGCGCGGCGAGCGCGCCGAAGTAGTCGAGGAATTTCGGCAGCCGATTTATCCGGAAGTCCTCCGCGCGGCGCTTCGCCTCGCGCTTTTGCTCCTCGTAGTACAGGCCGCTGCCGATCGGGTGGTGCGCGTCGTGCGCCTCGGTCACCCAATCCGCGATGGTGAGCTGGAGCTGGTGCAGCCAGAGGCGGGCGGCCTCGCTCTTGGGCGCGAGGCCCAGGCGCGGCGCGAGGTGGAGCAGGATGTTCGCGCTCTGCGCAATGAGCTGCTTGCCCGCAGCGAGAAAGGGCGGCGCGAACGGCGGCTGCGCGACCGACCGGCTGTCCATCAGGCGCATCATCCGCGCCATGCCGCCCGGCCGGCGCGCGACGTCCACGTAGTCGGCGCCGGCGTCCTCGAGCGCGAGGCGAACGAACTCGCCGCGGCCCTGGATCGAGGGCCAGTAGTAGAGCAGGTAGCGCATCGACGATCCCGCAAGCGTGAAACTCGAATCATAATCGCTCGCGCACCGGTAAACTGAATCCATGCGCTCCGAATTGACACCCGTTCACAAGCTGCGCGACGCGCTCGCCCGCGGCGAGCTCAGCTCGGCGGCGCTGGTCGAGAGCCTGCTCGAGCGCATCGCGCGCGAGGACGCCAAGCTGCATGCCTTCGTCGCGGTCTACGCCGAGGACGCGCGGGCGGCGGCGGCCGCGGCGGATGCCGCGCGCCGCGCGGGGCACGCGGTGGGCCCGCTGCACGGCATTCCGGTCGCGGTGAAGGACATCGTCGACATCGAGGGCCGCGTCACCACCGGCGGCTCCAAGGTATGGGAAAAGCGCGTCTCGCCGCTGACCGCGACGCTGGTGCGGCGCATGCTCGGCGCGGGCATGATCGTGCTCGGCAAGACGCACTCGGTCGAGTTCGCCATGGGCAGCTTCGGCACCAATCGCCACATGGGAACGCCGTGGAACCCGCACGACCGGTCGACGCACCGCGCGCCCGGCGGCTCGAGCTCGGGCACCGGCGTGGCGGTGGCGGCGGGCATGGCCCCGTGGGGCATCGGCACCGACACCGGCGGCTCGGTGCGCATTCCGTCGTCCTGGTGCGGGATCACGGGCCTGAAGACGACCATCGGCCGCGTCAGCTGCCACGGCGTGCTGCCGCTCAGCAGCACGCTCGACACGCCGGGCCCGATGGCGCGCTCGGTGGAGGATG
>DAHVFK010000599.1 GCA_027317055.1 Betaproteobacteria bacterium
CCGATCCCCGGTTGCAAAGACAACCAAAAACACGCATTCTTAACCCCGCCAGGATGCCCGTTTCCCTCACCCGAAACTGGCTCCATTACGCCGAAGATCCCTGGCTCCATAACGGCGAAAGATGACACTGCCACACCCCGACCACGTCGTCCGCGTCGCAGCCGAGCGCAAGCTGCTTGAGCGTGGTCTCGATCAGCTTCGCCACCGCCGTGTGCGCGCGGCCGTGGTGCGCCTCGCCCCAGCCGGTGAGCCCGCCGCGCGTGCTCACCTTCACCACCACCGCGTCGCGCTTGATCGCGGTGCCGATCCCGAGCGCGACTCGCCGCTCGGGCGGAATCGGGAACGAGGTCGGGTAGGCCTCGACGTCGGTGATGGTCAGGTCTTTGCTCACGGTATCGTCTCCGCGCGGGCCGCTAGCATAGCAATGTGAAGCAGGAGCTCGAGGCCGCCGACGAGGTGTTAAACTGTTCGATGCCGCCTAGCTGCTCGATAGTTGATGCCTCGGTGCTCAACATGTCGCGCGGCATGGTCCATCCACGCAACCTGGAACGGACCCCTCTGAATTGAGCGCTGGCACCAAGTTCGTCGGATATATGCGGCGGTTGAATAGGCAGCTTCGCGCAGGCGGCCTGTCACGCAATCACCTGGACGAAGAACCGCCGCTCCGATCGGATTTGTTCAGCGCCGACCAGATGGCGCAGCATGGCAAGGCTCTGGCGGCTTCGCACAAGCTGGCGCCGGGGCGCGCACCGGACCGGCTGCTGGCGCGGCTGGCGGCGAACGAGAGCGCCCTGGTCGGGGTGTGCAGCCTGCTGACCGAGGCGGTCACGGAGAGCCGCCGCATCACGCCGGCCGGCGAATGGCTGCTCGACAATTTCTATCTGATCGAAGAGCAGATTCGCACGGCCAAGAGGCACCTGCCGAAGGGTTACAGCAGGGAGCTGCCGCGCCTGGCTCAGGGTCCGTCGGCCGGGCGTCCGCGCGTGTACGACATCGCGCTGGAGACCATTGCGCATGGTGACGGCCGGGTGGACACGGAGGGTCTCGGCCGCTTCGTGGCGGCCTACCAATCGGTCACCGCCCTCAGGCTAGGCGAGCTGTGGGCGATCCCCATCATGCTGCGGCTGGCATTGATCGAGAACCTGCGCCGCGTCGGCGTGCGCATCGCCGTCAGCCGGGCCGAGCGAAACCTGGCCGGGTCCTGGGCGGACCAGATGACGGAAATCGCCCAGAAGGATCCGAAGAGCCTGATTCTCGTGATCGCGGACATGGCGCGCTCGAATCCGCCGATGGTCAGCGCGTTCGTCGCCGAGCTCGCGCGCCGCTTGCAGGGTCGGGGCCCCGCCCTGGCTTTGCCCTTGACCTGGATCGAGCAGCGACTGTCCGAATCGGGCCTGACGATCGAGCAGTTGATCCAGTCGGAGAACCGGCGGCAGGCCGCCGATCAGGTCTCCATCAGCAACAGCATCGGCAGTCTGCGGGTCCTGGGCGCGACGGACTGGCGCGAGTTCGTCGAAACCATGAGCGTCGTCGAGCAGACGCTGCGCGAGGATCCGGGTGGCGTGTATGGCAGGATGGATTTCGTTACCCGCGACCGCTACCGCCATGCAACGGAAAAGATGGCCAAGCGCAGCGCTCTGTCCGAAGGCGAGGTGGCGCGCATGGCGATGCGGCTGGCACGCGCGGCCGCAGAAAGCGGGGCCGGGGATCGAGCAGGGCACGTCGGCTACTACCTGGTCGACAAGGGCGTGCGCGAGCTCGAGCAGGCGGCGCAGGTTCGTCTTTCCGGTTCCGAGGTCTTGCGTAGAACGGCGGGCCGGTTCCCGCTGCTGCTGTATGTGAGCGCGATCGCGCTGATCGCGGCGATCATCAGCGGGAGCCTGTTGGCGCAGGCGCATGCCGGCGGCGCGCCGGACTGGTTGCTGGGTTCGATCGGCATCGTCTCGCTGCTGGCCGTCAGTCAGTTGGCGGTGGCGCTGGTGAACTGGCTGGCAACCCTGCTGGTGACGCCGCATCCGCTGCCCAGATTGGACTAC
>DAHVFK010000059.1 GCA_027317055.1 Betaproteobacteria bacterium
CCCGCGCGCGCGCTCGGCGCGATGCAGGAAGTTCCAGTACCAGCCGTCGCGCGGTTCGAACCGCCCGCGATCGCTGAGAACGAAGTAGGGCCGCGCACTGTCGAACGCGATGATCCGGCACCCGCCGTCAACAAGGTCGACGCGCATGGGCAATCCGCCGCGCTGATGGTTGTGGTAGTCGCGGTACGCGCACAGCGGATTGACTTCCAGCGACAGCGGCGCGCTGCCGCGCTCGAGCTCGAGCGTAAGGTAGGTCGTGTTTGCGCCGTGCTCCATCCATACGCGCTGCACGAGCCGGGCGTCGGCCAGCGCGTAGGTCCAGGCGGGAATCGAACCCTCGGTCCGGAACCCTTCGATCAGTTCGAACCCGCGCGGAGCAATGGTGCCGTCGCCAAACTCGTTGGTGGCCAGCGCATACGCGCGATCGAGATAGCGGACCGTGGTGTCCAGTTTTGCGACGAGCAGTGTTCGCCCGACGGGCGGATCGAGCGCCGCGACGAGGAGGCCGTGATAGCGACGGCTGCGCGCGCCGCTGAGCGTGCCGGCCGCGAATCCACCCAACCCGTTCGCCACCAGCCACTCGCGAGCGAACGCCGTCTCAGAGTGTCCGCAGATTTCCCGGCCGAACTCGACTTGCGGCAGCCCGGGCGCGATGGTCGGGCGGGGGGGTCGCGAGGTCAAAAGTTGATTTCCTGAAAGCCGGCGAGGTGACTGCGCGTTCGGCCGGTCAGTGCAGCTGGGTCACGTCGTTGTTCGAAATAGAGCGAAACCGCAATTCGGAAGAGTGTCACGGTTCAAAGTCTAAACTCCGTACATCGGTACGATGTCAAACCTGCGATTTGCGAAGATCCGTCGGAGTCGCGTCGAGGTAGTAGTAATCGAGCTCCTTGACGTCCTCGCCCCGGCGGTAGGCGCCTTCATTTTCCTGATGACCTGACGGCTGCGCGCTGAACGCGTATCGGCCCAGCGTCGCCTCCCAGGCCGCCCCGGCGTCCGGATTGAGGGCGCGTCCAGGAAGTTGAGCTCTATTTCCTGATGCTTTTCTTGGTGCGCGAACTTGCGGCTGCGCGATTGCGCGAATACACGAAATCGGAACGCCGGCTCATCAGCATGCGCAGGTCCATGCGAAGCTCCTCTACAGTAGGTCGCCCGACAAACCACCAGCCGTTGTAAATCTTGTAGATGGTGAGATCGTGGTCGAGGACGAACGTGTAAGGTACGTAGATCTCGCCGTGCACCGGGTCCGTGATATCGACCATCTCCAGTTCGTGGAGCAGCTTGCGATCAGGATCCATCAGGAATGGCCAGTCGGCGCCTAACGCGTCCCGAACCTCGTTCGTGGTCATTTCGTCATCCACAGTCACGCTGACCAGCTTGCAATAGTTGACGCGGAGCTCAGGCTGCAGGTGGCAGACATAGTTGGTCCATTGACGGCGGTCTTTCGGGCAGAAATACCCGCGGTTAAACGTGAGCACGCCCGGAAAGCCGTCCAGCAGCCCGCTCAACTTTCGTGCTGTGCGCGTGTGATCGGGCAGCTCGAAATCCGGAAACCGGTTGCCCACCTTCAAATCGCTTCGCATCGGATAATCCATCGCTGCAGTCCTATTTGTTCGGCCGTTGCGTTCCAAGAGGATCCCATTTATTTCATCAGTCGTTTACCTGCATCGGCGATCGTGTGAAGCGCGGCCTCCGCGAACACACCCCGACCAAGCACCCGGATGGCGACGATCAATGCCAATAGCGCTTTAGCAGTGGCTTCCGGATCCAGTTCTTCCGGCAAGTCACCGCGAGCCTGGCCTACTTCAATACTGCGCCGGAAGAACGCTTCGGTCTCTCGCACCCCATTGGTGACGATTGCGTTCACCTCTTCGTCGTGCGTCGTGAGCTCCAGGGCCGTATTGAACAAGAAACAGCCTTTGTGATCCCGGTCGGCCACGGTTTCGGCGACGATGGCATCAAAGAACGTGGCGATTGCCTTCTTGGGATCGTCCAAGGCTTCCAGCCTGGCCAGCATGCCCTGGCGATGGTCCCGGTCGTACTTCCGCAGCGCTTTGACGAACAACTGATGCTTGCCGCCGAAGGCGTTGTAGAGACTGCCCTTATTCAGCCCCGTCCCTTGCAGCAGGTCCGCAATGGAAGCAGGTTCAAAACCCTTCTTCCAAAACACCTGCATCGCCTGTTCAAGCGCGGTTTCTTCGTTGAACGACTTTTCCCAGGGCATTTCCGGCCTCTCTCAAACGCGCAGCACCGGCCCATTTGTAGCACGATTAGACCACTCGTTACAAACATAATCTGGACAGTCTAAAGCCATTCAATCACCTGTAATCTACGTAACATATTGTTTATTATACGTTACATAGGATTGCGGGCAGATACCAAGGGAGTCCTCTAGGAACGGCATCCAAAATTCTGTTGACCGATCGTTTTAAACTGGTATAGGATTGACCGGTCGGTACAAACAATGCATGCCGTCTAAATCGACCCCACCCCATGGAGATACCCAATGACTGATTTCACTTTGCACACCGAAGACAGCGCACCTGAAGCCAGCAAGCCGCTGCTCGCCCACTCGAAGAAAGCCTACGGACGGATACCGGGCCTGCACGCTGTCATGGCCGAAGCGCCGGGTCTTCTGGAAGCTTACAAAACGGTTCACGAGCTGTTTGCGAAATCCAGCTTCGACAAGGACGAAATCACCGTGGTCTGGCAGTCCGTCAACGTGGAACATGCCTGCCATTACTGCGTTCCCGCCCATACCGCCATCGCCAAGATGATGGGTGTCGGCGACGACATCTCGAATGCGCTGCGCGATGAAACGCCGTTGCCCAACGCGCGGCTGGAAGCCTTGCGCACATTCACCCTCAGCGTCGTGCGAAACCGTGGCAACGTGGATGATGCTGCGGTACAGGCGTTCCTGGATGCCGGCTTCACCAAGCGCCAGATCCTCGAGGTAATTCTCGGTGTCGCTCAGAAGGTAATGTCGAACTACACCAACCATCTTGCCAACACGCCGGTGGATGCTCCGGTCAGGAAGTTCGACTGGAAAAAGGCAGCTTGAACCGGTAACCCCGGGCGACGTCCTGCCGTTTGGCGATAACCCCGCGTCGTATTTGCGCAGCATGAATACCTGCATCCGCTGAATTGACCCAAATCCGGAATCAACCGCATGGACTGTCGACATTTCCGATCGGGCAAATAGGCAGCGCGCCCTTCCTGGGCGGCGGCTTTGGCCACTTCTATCACTACGCGCCATCGAAACTCGAATACGCGATTGACCGCTATTGAAAGGATGCCCCATGTCACATGACAAGCGTGTTCAGATAATCGTTTTCGACGTCAACGAGACGCTTCTCGATATCACCACACTCGAGCCCCTGTTTGAGCGCGTCTTCGGTGACCGGTCCGTACTGAGGGAGTGGTTTGCGCAACTGGTCCTCTACTCCCAGACGATGACCCTTTCCGGCCTCTACACGCCGTTCGGCGAGCTGGGTGTGGGAAGCCTGCGCATGGTGGCGTCGATCCACGGCGTATCTCTCGCCGACGGCGACATCGATGAACTGAAGAGGCGGATGAATACCATGCCGGCGCATACCGACGCCGTCCCGGCGCTTACCCGGCTGCGCGATGCGGGTTTCCGGCTGGTGACCCTGACCAACTCGGCGAGTGCCTCTTCGCCCACGCCGCTCGAGCGCGCCGGGATCGGCGGATTCTTCGAGCGTGCCTTCAGCGTCGAGGCGGTGCGGAAATTCAAACCGGCCCCCGAAACGTACCGCCTCGTGGCAAACGAATTGGGCGTAGAGACGTCGGAGCTGTGCCTCGTCGCCTGCCATCTATGGGATACGATCGGCGCCCAGGCCGCCGGCTGCCGCGGCGCACTCGTGACACGTCCCCACAACGCGATTCTGCCCGCAGCACAAGTGCCGCTCCCGGACCTGACCGCATCGGAACTGACCGGCCTCGCCGATCAGATCGTTCAGCGCTGGCAGGCGTCCTGACGGTCTTTCAAGTACCAGGCGCCGCCGTGCGCGCTGTAGTCCTCGCGCACCGTGCCCCAACGCCGTTCGCTCAGCACCTCACTGCACCCGGACCACGTCGTCCTGCGCGAAAATCGGACCCGCCGCGACCGGCGGGTTCATGCGTGCGTAAAGCTGGGGCGGGACACCAATGTCGGCGAGATACAGCTCGCCCACGTGCCGTGCCGCTCCAGCGGCACGCAGGCCCTCCTTGGGCAACGCGAGCGTAAGCGTCGCTGTGGCACGAATTGCCGGCCGATGAACGGTACCGGTTGTCGCGTCGATTCCAGAGGGGGCGTCGAGCGCGAGAATCGGCGCGTGTTGCGCGTTGGCCCACTCGATCAGGTTTGCGGTCGGCCCACGCGGCGCGCCGGAGAGGCTATAGCCGATGAGCCCGTCGATCACCAGCATCGCAGGCGAACTCGATCCCACTGCCACGGCGTCGTTCACCGGAACGCCTATCCGGCGCAGAATCTCAAGCTGGTGCGCTGGCACTTCTCTGAACCCGTCCACGGGTGCCGCGAGAAACACCGCAACCTGCACGCCCCAGCCTGCCAGCCGGCGCGCGCACGCCAGCGCGCCGCCGCCGTTGCCGCCCGGGCCCGTGAGCACTACCACGCGCTTGCCGCTCGCATTCGCCGCCAGGAACCGTTCCCGCGCCACGCGGGCGAGCGCGCGCCCGGCGTTTTCCATCATCTGCAGCAGATCGATACGGAAGTCCTCGATCATCGCGCGGTCGACCTCGATCATCTGCGCGGTGGTCAGCCACGGCAAGTTGCCTATTGGCGGATAGGTTATCGGCACGCTTTCCTCAAAGCGAAGCGCAAGCACGCGATACGGCTCGGAGCATCGTCCGCATATCTTCGGTCGCTCGACGAGACCCAAACCTTACATGACGACTGCGACTCGCCTGACAATCGATGCCTCCTTGCCTCGAAGCCCAAGGCAATCGAGGTATAGTCGTTGCTATGATCGGAGCGATGCGCGACGCCCTTGGCATGGCGCTGCGCGGCAGAGAAACACTGGCCCGGCTTGCGTTCGCGGGCGCGCTGACGGTCGCGGCGGGCTGGCTGATGAGTTTCCCCGCGTGGTCGGCTACCCCTTCGACTTCGCCGGATCCCACCGGCGTGACCTTTGACGGCAAGACCTACACCAACCGGCTGATCGAGAGCCGCGATCCTTATCTATTGCTGCACGCCCACAACCCGGTCGACTGGTATCCCTGGGGGCCCGGGGCTCTGCAGGCGGCGAAGCGCGAGAAC
Source organism: Betaproteobacteria bacterium (assembly GCA_027317055.1). Taxonomy (GTDB): domain Bacteria; phylum Pseudomonadota; class Gammaproteobacteria; order Burkholderiales; family SG8-39; genus DAHVFK01. The sequence continues at coordinate 5,276 of DAHVFK010000059.1, forward strand.
AAGCCGATCTTCGTTTCGATCGGCTATTCCACCTGCTATTGGTGCCACGTCGCCGAGCGCGAGATCTACTCGAACCCGCACATCGCCAAGCTGATGAATCAGTGGTTCATCAACGTCAAGGTCGACCGCGAACAGCGTCCGGACATCGACCGCGTGTACATGCTCGCCACCCAGATCATGACCGGCACGGGCGGCTGGCCCAACAACGTCTTTCTGACGCCTGACCTGAAACCCTTCTATGCGGGCAGCTATTTCCCGCCGCAGGACCGGGCGGACGGCCGGCCTGGATTCCCGCGCATTCTGCGGACCCTGCACGACGCCTGGATCAATGATCCAGGCAAGGTCGCGGCGGTCTCGAGTCGGGTGTATCAGGCCCTGCGGCAGGCCGAGCAAGACGCTACGCAAGCCGGCGCCACACCCCTGGCGCCGCGCCAATGGCTGGACCAGGCGGTGCGCGAAGCCGCCGGCCGGTTCGACGAGCTCCAGGCCGGATTCGGCGACCGGGTCAGCAAGTTTCCGCAGTCCCCGCTGCTTTCCATGCTGCTCGCCGCCGGCGCGCGCGATCAGGATGCCAGGGCGCTCGGCATGGCCACGCAGACGCTTGAGGCGATGGCCGAAGGCGGCGTGATGGATCAACTGGGCGGCGGCTTCCACCGCTACAGCACCGAGCCCAGCTGGTCGGTGCCTCACTTCGAGAAGATGCTGTACGACAACGCGCAGCTGCTCGGAATTTACGGCCGCGCCTACGCCGAGACGAAAAAGCCTTTGTTTGACTGGGTCGCGCGGCGCACCGCCGCCTATCTGACGCGCGACATGATGGCAGCCGGCGGCGGCTTCTACAGCGCGCAGGATGCCGAAGCGGACGGCGCCGAAGGCGCGACCTACGTCTGGACCCGGGCCCAGATCGAAGCCGCGCTCGGCGTCGCCGACGCCGCGCGATTTCTGACCTTGTATTCGTTGACACCGATGCCGCCGGCTCTCAGCGGCCACAAGCAGGCCGAAGGCGGGGTCCTGCGACTGGACCGCGATCATGCCGAGACGCTGGCGCAAAAAGGTCACCTGGTGAGCGCCATCGAGGCGTTGCGGCCGCTGCGGGAAAAACTGCTCGCCGCGCGCAACAAGCGCCCGCAACCGGCCCGCGACGAAAAGATCGTTACCGCCGCCGATGCGCTGGCGATCATCGGCTTCGCCGACGCAGGGGATGCGCTGCGCGACCCCGCGCTGACGAAGGTCGCGCTGCGAACGGCCGATTGGGTTTGGCGGCACGCCTTCGATCCTGCGAGCGCGACGCTCAAGCATCAGTTCTTTCACGGTTACGCCGTCGACGACGGTTTTCTCGACGACTACGCGCTGCTCGGCCAGGCCTTTCTCACCTTGCACCGGCGCACGGGCGAGGCGCAGTGGCTGGCCCGTGCGCGGCGGCTCGCCGATTCCATGCTCGAGCGCTTTGCACGCCGCGACGGCCATCTGGTCGCTACCTGGGATGCCGGCCTCCCGGTTGCGCCGCCAGCCGAAGGCGACTCGGCGCAACCGTCGGGACGATCGTCGGCCATCGCCCTGTTACTCGAGCTGGCGACTGCCACGGGCGATAAGCGCTACGTCGCCGCCGCGCGGCGCGCGCTGGCGCCGCTGGCCGCGCAGGTCGCCGCCGCGCCGTTGGAATGGGGGGCGCTGCTGGTGCCGCTGAACCGTTCGATCCTGGCCGAGGCGCCGAGCCTGCCGGATTCGGCTGATCACGTCCACGCGCGCGGGCAAATTGCGCCCGGGCAGCAGGGCGCGGAACTCGAGGTGACAGTCGAGGTCGACCCCGGCTACCACATCAACGCCAACCCGGCCTCCGATCCCGATCTGATCCCGACCCGGCTTTCACTCTCGGGCCAGCCCGACGTAAAAGTTGACTACCCGGCGGCGCAAATTTTCAAGCCACCGTTCGCACCGGAGGGCATAGCGGTGTACCAGGGCCGCATCACGCTGCGTGCGGGACTGGCGCAGCCCCTGGCCGGGCCGCCCCCGGTCGCAAAACTGCGTGTGCAGGCCTGCAACGATCAGGTCTGCCTCGCGCCGGCGACGATTGCAGTGCCGATCGATGCGAGACCGCAGTAACATCGCGTTGATGCTCGCCCGCACATTTCCCGACCCGCTGCCCGCGATCCGTCCGGTTCCCGAGTATCTTGCCGGCGGCGAGCGCAAGCAGTGGTACGAGGAGATGAAGCTTGCGCTGCAGGTGCCGTGGATGGGCGTGGTCACCATGGCCTACGCTCACTACCCGACGTTTTTCGGCACGCTCTGGCGCGGCCTGGAACCCCTGGTGGCGAGCCGTCCCTTCGTGCGTGAGTTCCAGGCGCTGCGCGCGGCGGTCGAGACGGAAGTGGCCCGGCTCTCTCCAGCGCCGATTGTCGAGCGGCTCGCGCAAGCGGGCTACGCCGGGCGCGAAATCGAGCAGATCCGCGCAATGGTGGAGGTTTTTTCGCACGGCAACTTTCCCTACCTGCTGATCGCAACCCTGGTGCGGTTGTTGCTGGAGGGAGAAGACATGAACGGCGCCGGCGAGGCGCCGCGATTCGAAGCACGCCATGGCCCTGACGTGCAGGTACCGTTCGTGCTGATGGAATATCACCACGCCGACGCGCCGACCCGGGCGCTGTACGACGATGTCAAGTCGACGCTCGGGCTTCCTTTCGTCAACACCGACTACCGTGCGTTCGCGCGCTGGCCGAGTTACTTCGCGCTGGCGTGGGGCGACCTGAAGACCGTCGTGACGGGCAAGGAACACGCCGCGCTCTGCCAGGGCGTGCACGAGCGCGCCGTCAAGAGCGTTGCGGCGGTGCTGCCGAACCCCGGTGGGCTCACGTCCTCGGCCCTACGCGCGGCGGCGCAGAACGACGCGACGCTGGACGAAGTTCTGCAGGTCGCCCGGCTGTTTCAATGGCTCCTGCCCGGACTGGTCACCAATGTCGCCTTCTTCCGGGCGCAGCTGCGGATGTAGCCCTGCGCGCGGTCTCGATTGCAAATCTTGACGCAATCGAGCTCCTGCGCCCTTGCGTGCTGTAAGGGTCGCGCCGCGCGCGGCGACTGACCGGCGAGAGTTGCGAAAGGGACGATGAAGCTTCTCAGACCGCTGTTGACCTGCCGCCTGTGCTGGCGGATTACGCTTACCGTGTTCGGGCTTATCCTGGCGGTCGAAAGCGTCGTTCTCATCCCCTCGGCGCTCCAGTTCGAGCGCAACGACCGGCAGCGGCTGGCGTTGGAGGCGCAGATCCTGGTGCAGCCCCAACTCTCCATCGCCCGCGGCGGCGGCCCCGACCTTGCTTCGCTGATCGGCGAATACGGCCTGCGCGCCGTCGCCGTGTACGGCGTCGATGGCGGCCTGGTCGCGCGCGCCGGCAGGGGAGAGCTTCCCCCATCCGCCCGCGCCGAAAGCACCTCCGCGATTCCAGTCGCAAGTGCGGTGAACGAGGGCGACCTGCTCGTGTCGTGGCGCAGCATGGGCCCCGACGCACGGAGCGTGGTGGCGCTCATCGACGCGCGCGGCACGTCCCAGCGTCTCGAAGCCTATGTGCTGCGCGTCGCGGGCCTGGTCGCGATCATCGTCCTGATCGTAACGGTCGGCACGATGGTGGCGGTCGATCTGTGGGTGCTGCGCCCGGTGCTGCGGCTAAGGGACAGCTCGGTCAAGGCGGGCGCCGACCCCGACCACGCGGACGGATTTGCGCTGCGCACGCGGCGAGGCGACGAAATGGGCGAGCTCATCCGCGCTCACAACTCGATGCTGGAACAGGTCGCCGCGAGCCGTGCCCGGGACCGCGCCATGACCGAAGAGCGCGCACGTTTCCTCGCCCGCCACGACCCGCTCACCGGATTGCCGAACCGCGCCGCGCTGCTCGAATTTCTCGAGCACCGGCGCGAGATGGCGGGCGGCGCGACGCTGCTCCTGGTCAACGTGGTGCGCTTCCGGCTGCTGAACGCGGCGCACGGCTCGCAAGCCGGCGACCGGATGCTGTGCGAGCTGGCGCGCCGCCTGCAGCGCGTGGCGGCGGCAGGAGATTTTGTCGCCCGCCTGGGCGCCGATCGCTTTGTCCTCGCGCGCGGCGAGCCCATGCCGCTCGGCGATACCGCCGCCCTCGCCGAGCGCGTGATTCAGGCGGCCGCATGGCCAATGGCAGCGAGCGGCGCCGACACTGTCACCCCTTCGGTGCGAGTCGGCATCGCGCATGCGGGCGAGGGCCCGTTCGCCGCACAGGACCTTGTGACCCATGCGGAGCTCGCCCTCGGGCGCACCGATGACGCGTACGGCGAGAAGTACCAGTTCTATTCCGCGGATCTGGCGGAGGAGGCTCGGATACGGCAGCAGCTGGCGCAGGACCTGGAGCAGGCCCTGGCGCGCAAAGAGCTGTCCATCGTGCTGCAGCCGAAACTGAGGCTCGAACCCGGCGCCGGGGAGCAGCTTGCGGGAGCCGAAGTGCTGGTTCGCTGGCGCCATCCGTCGCAGGGAATGGTGAGTCCCGCAACGTTCATCCCCATCGCCGAGGCGACCGGGCTGATCGGTCCGATCGGCGATTTCGTGTTGCGCTCCGCGTGCGAGCAGATTCGAGCCTGGCTCCTATCCTATGGCGGGTCGCCGCGACTCGCGGTCAACCTGTCGGCGCAGCAGTTCGCGCAGCCGCAGCTCGCGGAGCATATAACATGGGTGCTGCGCGAGTACGCAGTGCCGCCGGGGTTGATCGAGCTCGAAATCACCGAAACCGCCGCCATGCGCGACGTCGAGCGCACGGCGGCAATTCTCGCCGAGTTGCGCGCGAGGGGAATACATGTCTCGATCGACGATTTCGGCACCGGGTACTCGTCGCTGAACTACCTGCGGCGCTTCGCGGTCGATACGATCAAGATCGACAAATCCTTCGTCGACGACATCGGCAAGGATCGCAACGCCGAGGCGATATGCGACGCGATTCTGAGACTGGGTCATTCGCTCGGCACCCGCATCGTCGCCGAGGGGGTGGAAACCGAGGATCAGGCGGCGTTTCTGCGCCGGCGCAAGTGCGACGAGGCGCAAGGCTACCTGTTCGGCCGCCCGGTCAGCGCAGAGGAATTCGATCGTACCTGGCTCGCCTCGCAGGCGGCCGCCTGAGCGGCTGCGCGCTACGGGAGCGTGCGCACGATTTCGCTCTCGGGGTTGAACGCCAGCCAGGCGAACGCGAAGTGCACGCCGCCCGGAAGCTGCACCAGCCGCTTGCCCGTGAGGGGGCCGGCAACCGCTTCGCCCAGGATGTTCCACTCCGAGCCGGTCGTCCGATCGACGATACGGCCGTCGCGCGCCGCGAACTGCAGTACGCGGCCGTCGAGCCTTCGATCGTACGCCACCGCTGCCGGTATCTCGCGCCCGAGCTCTATTTCGGCGCGATCGAGCGGCGAACTCATCCCCGCCTTGGCGAACACCGCGTAGGGTACGCCGTCCAGCTCCTGCTCGGTCACCGGATGCTTCTCGAGCAGGGTCAGCGGGTAGATCCGATCGCGGCCGCGCCCCGTTATTGCGAGAACACGCTCCATGGGCGGCAGCCGTCCATCGGGCTTGCCGGTGAACAGGAACGGAGACTGATCGGCGCGATCGTAGCCTGCGTAGGGGTTGCGGCCGTACGGTCGCACGAATCCCGTTTCACGCGACAGTACCTGCCCTCGGGGACTGGCCGAGGCGAAATCCTCGAACGACACCATGGCCGAGGGCAGCGCTTCGAGCGCCTTGCCGGCATAGTGGCCGACGATTCCGCGGCCGGTGAATTGCTGCCACCAGGACTCGGTCTGGCGGTCGTACATGACCAGGTCGCTGTTGCGCAGCTTGCCCGTGGTGCCGAAATCGAGCACGCGACCGTCCACCGTGCGGTCGAACGCGATGGCCGCATTGCACAGGGGACAGAAGGTGACCGCCACCGGCATTCCGCCGACGACGTCGTTCACGATCTCGTGGAACATCAGGATCTGGATCGGGTAGGCGCGCGCCACGCCGCGAAGCCGCAGCACGATCACCGGCTCGGCCGATTTGAGCCACTTGCGGGCCTGCGCGACCGTGACGAAGCGCGGGTGATCGATCGCGGGGATGCCGTCCTTGGGCGGTCCGCCGGACAGGATCTCCGACAACTCGACGCTGCGATGCGAGAAGTCGGTCCGCGGCCACGCGGCGCGGTCCGCCAAGCCTTGGGCGGCGACTGTGCCGGCCACGGCGAACGAAAGCAATGCGCCGATTCCGCGCAAACGCCAGGAAGCTCCGAAACGCCGAGTGCACATCATGCTCATCGGATCCTTTCCGTTGCGGATGGTTCCGCGCCATCTTGCGCGCCTTCGCGCGCGCTGTGGCGCGTGTAAGGGAATCGCCGCTGCCTCGACTAAACCAGATGCCCTCGACCCGAAACGGCGGCTACCGGCCGATCCGCGACTATGCGCTCATCGGCGATTGCGGCGGCTGCGCCCTGGTCGGCAGCGAAGGCAGCGTGGATTGGTGCGCGCTGCGGCGCTTCGATGCAGCGCCGGTCTTTTGCCGCATGCTGGACGTCGAGCGCGGCGGGTTCTGGTCGATCCGGCCGCGCGGCGAATTCCGCGCGCAGCGCGACTACCTTGAGGGCACGAACATTCTTCGCACGGTGTTCTCGAGCCCGCAGGGACGCATTGCGCTCACGGACTTCATGCCGGTCGGGCGCCAGTTCGATGCCGGCACGCACGATTACACCAGCCTCAACACGCCCGGATGGCTGGTGCGGCGCGTCGAGGGCCTCGAAGGCCGCGTTGACCTGGAAATCCTCTATCGTCCGTCGCGCGATTTTGCGCGCACGCCGGCCCGGCTGCGTGCGGAGGATGGAGCGCTGCGGGGCGAGGGCGTGCCGCCACTGTACGGCGAAGCGGGGTTTTCGATCGACGGCGATCTCGCACGCGCCGCGCTCACGCTGAGCGCCGGCGAGCGCCGCGATTTCGTCCTGGCCGCCAATACGCTCGACGCGCGCTCGCCGCTCGAGCAAGTGCCGGAGTTTCTCGCCGTCAGCGTCGCATTCTGGCGCGAATGGATCGCCTACAGCCGCTACCGCGGGCCCTATGCCAAGGCCGTGCGG